>QCTG01000010.1 GCA_003211235.1 Synechococcus sp. AG-673-B04 | reverse complement strand
GGTCTGGTCTGTCCACAAAGGATTTTCCGCCCAAGCATGGGCCGGATGATCCGCATTTTGAACTCCGCTGGAACGGTCAGTCGGTTATTGCCGGTGAGCATCCAGAGAAGTTGCTTGGCGATGGCTACTACTCCTTCGCTGATTGGCACGGTCCCAAGGATGTTGAGATTGCGGATGCGCCTTACTGGCTGCTGAAGTTTTTCCATCAGCAGTGTGCTGGCTCACAGCAGAAGGAGCCGAAGCGCGGGTTCATCTCTGAACAGAACGCTGCGGCGCTGGCCAGGGCGGAGTTGTTGTATGACATCAGCCGCACCAGAGAGATCGTCTCTGAATGGCTGCATCCCGCCGATGACCACAACAGCTACGACACCTGGACCATGGTTGGCATGGTCTGCGCGTATCTGTCGGCTGCCATCGGTGAGCCGCTGCTGCTGTTTGATCTCTGGAACGAATGGTCCAGTGAGCAGAGCAACTACGACGGGGAAGAGAAGCTGGCGAAGAAGTGGGAGAGCTTCGATCGTGATGGCCCTAAGGCCTACAAGTTCGGCACCCTCCACGAGTACGCCACTGAAAACACTGATTGGAAGCCTTCGCAGACTCAGGAGGAGTTCGTTGAAACTCTCCCCGAGCCAGAGAAAAAGTCTGCCAAGGCTCAGAAGAAGGCCAAGCACGAGGTCATTGCCGGTCTTATGAACCAGCTCTATGAGCTGGAGAAGACTGGGGGCGATTGGAATAAACGTGCATCCGTCAGGTCGGAGCTTTATTCCGCCTGCCACATCGATAAGGCCGAGGTTCAGCGGCGGTTGTTTGAGATGGCCGCCGATGAGTTCGGTCTTCAGATCAATGACAACGGCCCGGTGCAGCGCACTACCAGAAATTTGGCGGAGGCTGCACTGGATGGTTCAACCCTGGAACCATTGATTCCAGGATTTCTGCACCGTGGTTGCGATGCCGTGATGTACAGCGACAAGGGCAGCGGTAAGACCTTGAAGGCCTTGGGTTTGAGTTATCACTCCTGTTGTGGCGGCACTCCTTTCGACCGAGATACACCGGTTGATCAGAAGAATTTGGGCCGCACACTTTGGATCGGATCAGACGGTGGCGAAGGCGCGGAAAAGATGATCCGCGATTACGTCCGCATGATCGGTGCTCCAGATGAAGGCCTTTGGCGGAAGCGACTCAGTATTTGGGCGGCCAACCGTGCAACGGGTGACACGCCTTGGGCATTTAATGTGCGCGGC
This sequence comes from Synechococcus sp. AG-673-B04, assembly GCA_003211235.1. Classification (GTDB taxonomy): domain Bacteria; phylum Cyanobacteriota; class Cyanobacteriia; order PCC-6307; family Cyanobiaceae; genus Parasynechococcus. The sequence continues at coordinate 28,302 of QCTG01000010.1, read as the reverse complement.
CTCATCCAGCTCCTGATTGAACTGGAGTCCAAGCGAGAGGACGAGCTGCCTTACAGCCTGGTGGTGATCGACACGCTGAAATGCGTGATGGATCTCGCTGACCTGAACTTCGGCATCGGTCCCATTGGGGTGGTGATGCGTCTGATGCAGGCCGTCGCCGCCAGGTTTAATGTCGCCATCCTTTGGCTGCATCACTCCAAACAAGGAGCGGAGCGCGCCGGCGGTAACTCCAACATTGTTGAAGTGCCCTACAGCGTGATCGCTCTCTACAAAAAGGAGAGCCCACAATACGATCACTTAGTCAGGTGTGTCGTCGAGAAATACCGGGGTGAATCAAGCCGGAGCTATCACTACACCTTGGATCGAGACATAGGCCTGTTCAAGATCGTTGAGGGTGAAGAGGTTCAGGTGAACCCCCTCCTCTACGAGATTTGGATCGGCCGTGACGCTGGAACGACGATGGCCGACATTGTGAAAACACAGCCTCACTTGGCTGATGGCACGGTGCGAAATAAATGCACCAAGCTCCATCAAGAGGGGCTGTTGGAGAAGCGAAACAGCAAGTGGTGGCCGACAGAGAAGGCCGCCAAACAGATGGCGCTCGATATGCCGGAGACCGCTGGTGAGGTCAATGAATGGTTGGGGGCACCCCCTAAGCGTGGGGCGGCGTGAAACGTGAAAACAGCAGCAGAGTCACTCCACTGCAACCGATTCCACGGGATCCAAAGGCGTGAAATGCCCGTGAATCGTTCGGGAAATCGTGAAACGCTCCAGGGGTGGCAGCTCCGGCCTTTCACGTTTTCACGCGAAATTCACGCAGCTTTCACGAGCCAAGAGAAGAAGAAAGAACTCTTATAAACCCCTCTCCTTACTGGCTTTCTTCTCCCCTGGATCGCTTGTTTTCACACTTTCACGGCGCATTGCTGGGGGGTGTGTGCCCCATGCCGGCAACGAGGGAGAGGCGAAAAATTCGCTCTCTAAAAGTTGCGTGATACGGGAGGAAAATTTCTGATGGGCTTTGGCCGTGAGATTGAACAGTTGAAGAGGCGCGCCAATAAGGCGGTCATTCATACGCGGATTCCAGACATCAAGGTTCACGTCATAAATGAGGGTGATCCTTATCCTGAAGGCGTAGATATGTGGTCAATCGTTATCAAGATCGAGGATCAAAAGGATTATTATCCAAGTGGTGCACAGCCCGCCAAAGAGAACCCCTAGGACAGGTGCCCTGGGGGTTTTCTTATTGCGGCCATTCATGCGCCGGCAAGAACGCAATTATTCTTGGCCTGATCTGACACTTCGATGTACGCGGCCAGCATCGTCAGACTGGAATGTCCGCTGATGCTCTGGATCGCCCTTAATGGTTGACCGGCCTCTGATGAAGCCGTCAAAAAAGACCGCCTGAAAGTGTGAGTGGAGACACCCACCATTCCAATGCGGTCTGCTGCCTTCCGTAATGCGTGGTCAAACCCACGGCGAGTCATATGTTCACCGGGATTGCGACCAGGGAAGACCCACTGATCAGGATTTTTATCGGGGTTCACCACCCTGGCCCAAGCCTTCAATGTGGCATCGAGTTCAGGGTGCAATGGCACCGTCCGAGTTTTTCTTCCTCCCTTGGTTGTTGGTGCGGTGAGCAGCACATACCCATCACCGACGTACCTCCACTTGAGCTGCAAGCCTTCGGATACCCGAGCAGCAGTACGTCTCAGCAACATGGCTAGGACGCGATGATTTTCAGGTAGCTCCTCCAGAAGCAGATCCAGCTCGGCTGTCGTGAGCACGCGTGCTCGACCGTAGCGATCTTTCTTCATAGATCTATTCAGTTACCGAGGTGCTGAGGCCAGCCCAGAACTGGGATGTCCTCTTTCTGAACGTAGAGGACTAGATGGCTACTTGAATGGCTAGCGACATGTAATTGCCCGACAGTATTTTTTATCTATATCGCAATCATGATGACTCTTGCCGTCTTCACTGATAAGATACTTGGCTGGAATAACATAAGGACTACTGCTGTCAGTTATTCGGATAAGTAGGGGGCAGGGTTGCAAGTTTTGCTTATGCAATCGTCGCGCGGGGAACTTACCTGATAACGATACTAGTTTGTGAGCCGAACCGTGTCAAGCAGTTCTTTTGTAGAACAAATCCATTGCTGCGTTTGATATTGCATGCCCTATTGTTGGTGAAGAATCTGAATGCTCATGGATAGCGATTGGGATCTAACTATGGATGAATGGAGGTTGATGTGTCGATGCAGTAAATGCACTCAGAAGTTGGCTGATCCTGCTCGTGCTGAAGTTGTTGCCAGCAAGGAAAAGGAGTTGTTTTTGCAACAGTGGAACATCGTTAATATTGGCCTCTTAGATATGTCTGGTGGCACCTCTCCAAAAGGCATCTCCCAAGCAAGGGTGATGTGTGGAATCCAGGGTCAGTGATAGCCACTATGACTCGAAGGGGAAAACCACGACGGGAGGAGCAGGATTTACCGCCGTACATCCAACAAGCTTTAGTTCTTCGTGCTGGCGGTGCCAATTGGCAACAGTGCGCTGAAGCTGTCGGTACCACTGCGGCCAACCTTCGTGAATGGAGGAAGCATCCTCATGCCGATGGCTTTTTGAAAGAGGCTGTCCGCTCCAACTTGGAATGCGCCACCACACTGTTCGCGGATGCGGCCCCCCGGCTGGCTGAACGTCTCATTGCACTGGGTTTGGATGAACGGGTGAAGGGTTACACCGCGGTTTCAGCCATTTCCGAGGCTTTCAAAATCCTCCAACAGGGTGTCGTGGATCGAGAGCACCGCGACCAGCTCAATGCCATCAGATCAACCCTTGAGCAAATCGAAGGAAGCCCCCCCGACGTGATAGATGTTTAGAAAGGAGATGTAGATTTACTATCTATGGCTGATCTAACCTGGCTCGAAAAACGAAGAATTGAACAGTTCTTCTCATCAAATGATTGGTTTGCTACACATGCTGACTTGCATGAGCTTTTTAATTCTTACAAGCTGAATCAATACGACATCGAAAAAGAAGATATTGGCTCGAAGAGAGAACGAATTCGTACTGTTTGGGATTCATGCCCAAACACAGTGGCTGCAAGTATTCTTCTTGAGCTGCTTGAAATTGGAAGGTTGCAGCATAGGGATTCAATAATGCCTTATGAGTGGGAGAATGATTTTAGTGAATGCAAGGCGATTCTTGAATCATTAAAGTTTAGGGACGAAGGTGCCCCGGAAATTGAGCTTTCCAAGCATTACTTTCAAAATCAGAAGGAGTTTCTGCTCAAGGACTGGACCGAGGCGAATCTCGGCATCTGGATCTGCCAATACCTTTTTATTGACCCCGAACTGGCAGATAAGCTTCTTATGAAATATCAAGAGGGCTTAACTGTAATGTTGATCCTTCAGGATGATGAAAAGAATCATCGGCTTCAAAAGTCTCATTGGGATAAGATGCCCTGCAGTGTTTGGTGGTATCCGAAGAGAATTCAAGGGCGTGGCGTCAATCATCATAAGTTTTGCATCGTTGATGGACAAGTCCTTTGGCATGGAAGCTTTAATTTCACTTACGCCGCTTCTAACCTGAATGAAGAGGCGTTCACAAGAGATGCAAATCTTGAAAACGTCAGAGAATTTTCTGCAGAGTTCACACGCCTTCGATGCAAAATTGATGAAGAGGAGAGAGACCTCCACGCAATAATTTAATCTATTATCCATGCTGTTGATTATTGCTTTAATCTCTGCAAATGGTTTTCCTCAAAATTTATCAACTTCAATAATTGAGGCTCTGATGTACTTCTGGTCAGGGACCTTTAGCTTCTTCAAGCTGTAATTGGATTGTAGATATAGGGTTCTATGCGGTCAACCAGTTGTGGTGTGGTGATATGGCTGAAAGTGGCCAAGAGTAACTTGAGACTCGGCTGGCGATTTGGTGGTTCTGTTGAGTTGTTGCTTTAACTGATTTTGGACTTGCTGTAAGAGCAACCGCCAGCATTGGCGACGTTGGCACAGGCAGCCATATTCATGATCGCGATGACCACGGTGCCACCAAAGAAGGCAATGTTCGGATGGCGGTTCACGAGGGATAGACCCAAGTGTCGGCGAACCCTATTGACCCAATTCAGGCACTGGGGACGATGTGAGCACAAGTTCGGTGTTCACCAATTGCTCGTCAGCCTTTTGAGTGGAACGTCTTCGCCAGTGATGGTCGCAGTTCACTTCTCGAAGAACTTTTGGAGGATGTGCTTTAGGGCCTGATTTCGGTTCATACCGTTCATGAGCATGAAGTGTTCCATCGCTTGGGTCATGTCGTCGTCCAAGCGAAGTTGGAACAGGCTTCCCTTGCGTTTTTAGTCCGCCCGAGCTTGCCAGTGCTTTTTTATGTCAGCTGGTTCGGCCGAGATGTCGAAGTCGTCTGTCACGTATCAGCTGATTAATGTGTGGTTGTCGGGAAGCCTGATGCCTCGGATATGAGTCCAGGTCTCAGCTCTACAGGCTGATTAACAGCGGCTACCTAAGCGATTATGTCCATGTTCAGCAGCACACGGGACAGCGTTTGGTTGACATAGATGGGCTGAGGCAGAAGCTGCAATGCATCTGCCAGTGGCGTCCTGACAGCGTGTTTCTTCACTAGGTAGCGACCGAATTAATCTAAATAGAAGTGCAGCACGTATAGATAGGAAAAGTTTCTCCAACTCTATCTCCCTCAGTAATCGTCTCATCGCCTATTTTCATACAGCCAGGCTTGCGATACAAAGCCTTATTAGCTTTGTTTGTGTTTTGAATGTTTTCGTCGCTTGTATACTTGAAATTGCAGATTGCTGGGTATTTAATTTCACTAGTCACTCCTAGGGCTAATGCAGTGACTGCGATTAGGGTTTGCATGTACGTCTATAAAAGTGCACGAATTTCTCTTGAATCCCGGATAAGTGAAGTAATGAGATATACCAAAGTCATCTCAATCTCACCACTGCTGTTGCTGCATTTGCCAGTGGCGTCCTGACAGCGTGTTTTTTCGCTAAGTCGCGACCAGTTCAACGCCATCAGACCAACCCTGGAACCAATCGAGGGTGGAACTCCCGACGTGAACGTCGTTTGATCGTTTTGTGTCGCTCATCGCGTCTTGGACATTCGTACGCGAGAATTTCATCAAGCGAATCGGCCGAGAGAACACGACGCGAGATTCAAATAAAGGACCAGACCAATGAGCCGAAGAGGAATCCACCCCCTACTGATGGGGATTGACAGACCTGCGCGCAGAATCGAGAAAAAGGAAGCAGAGCTGACTGATTATGAGTCAGCCCAGCGAAAGCGTTTCCTTCGTGCCGAGGCAGAAGAGCAGGAGTAAAGGGAAGCCGACTGAATGCGTGACGCGATCGACGTTTTACGGTTTGCTACGGCTGATGATTCACATCATTCGACCTTCTGAGAAGTCAGTCGATCACAGTGATCTGGCGCAAGATCGTCCTGCTGTCCGTGGCCGGCCATACCAAGTTCACAGGCCTTCACGGGAGATTTTCTGGAATCAAAAAATGACCAAAAGACGTGTTGCGGATCCTGCTTCTTGGCCCCATATTGGCTCCAGCGGATATGGGGAGTTCATCCACACGCGACGGCCTCGGAAGAGCGATCTGAGAGCCGGCAGAACCCTGGTCTCCCGCGCGAGCGATCGTGGGAGACATATTTCTGTGTAAATGAATTCTGTAGAGACTTGGTGCGTTCGCCGAGAATCTCAGTAGCACGACGAACTTGGTTTCACCGATGGTCGCATCGCTCGGGAAGTACAGCGTTCTTCTCGCGGCCTCAGTAGCCCCCCTCCATCAGGAGCCGTAAGGCCCTAGAGGGTGCTGTCTGAATCGAAATCGGCGACTGAGGTGGACAAAAAGAAACCTCGGAGAGATCTCCGAGGTACTTGATCCATTCGGCTAATCCCCATCACCCGGCCGGACTTGACAAAACTAACCTCGTTGGACTCATTTGTGCCACAACAGGACGGTTCCTCAATTGTGTTGTGAAGATCTGAACCGCGCTTATTGACACCATATGTGGGGCTAGTCAGTACGAAGTTGGTGAGCCATATTTGGGTTTCCCCCATCACCCGGCCCGTTGTGCAAGTCACACCGGGTTTTTTTGTGTCCTGAAACGCTAGGGATGGTGTTCTGAGCGGCTGTTGCGACCCAGAGTCACAGTTTGGATCCAGTGACCTTGTGGATAACTGAGGTCAAAAAGAAACCCCCGCCAAAGGCAGGGGCTCCGAAAACTCACGGGGTTGTGTCCTTGTTTCCAACCCGTGAGGTTTTTCCTCACGACAAAAACTTAGTCGAATTAACTGGCACTGTGCCAGTTCGTAGTGGACGCTTTGCTGCCTGTCTCGAAGAGCGCGCTTGTTTCAAAGGCAAGCAAATTTCTTTTCTCAGAGACATTTGTCTCCAAATGTCTCCAGTCTCATTAGCTGGGAAGAAGGTTTAATAGGTGCTGGAGGGGCTTTGGCTTGTCTCTTGCCTTACTCCCAAAGCAAGCGCGCTACCAAACTGCGCCAATCCCCGATCAAAGAAGCTATAGTGATCGATGGCCTTTCAGCGCTAGCAAGGGTTTTGAGCTCTGGACATACGAGGGCAAATAGGGCCAAATAGGGTCCCGGTGTCACTCGTTTGTCACTCGCCTAAATGCCTCAGAGGGCTCACGCTGCTGATTGGGTATTTGGTTTACGGAACCAGCTACGCAACACCGTTGGCAATGCCTATCGGATTGGAGAGCAGCGCGGCAAAGCAAAGCTGGATGTCCGGTTCAGTGATGGCACTCGTAAGGCTGAATCGCTTGGAATCCCTTGGTCGGCAGCAAGCGCTGGAACTATCCAGAAGGCTGTTGAGTCGGTTGCTCAGAAGATTGCTGCTGGTCTAACCATCTCTGAGGCTCTTGAAAAGCAACAGGGCCAAAAAAAGCCAGCACCACTTCCAACAAAGAAGGTTGACCCCAACCAACTGGTGTCTCTCTACGACCAATGGTTTGAGTCGCTTTCCAAGCTTGGGAAGGTGCGTTCAGGTACCCAGTTCAAGTACACAAGAAATCGGCTTGTTCAAGCGACTGCTGCGTCTTCTGCTGACCAGTTGCTGGAAACAGTCGGTGACATGTTCCCGAAGCCAGGACGCAGCTAAGAAATCAGGCTTCAGCACTTGGCTCGTTTCTTGCGTTGGGCTGTCGAGAAGAAGCATCTCGATGCCAAGTGTTGGATGCCACCAGTGACGGTGAAGGACGTTGTTGGCGACAAGGAGAAGAAACCAAAGGTTGGTTTGCCGCTGCAAGACCAAGAGATCCTTGATCTCCTTCAGTCGCTGCCATCGGACAAAGCTGGTAAACGCTGGAAGACCGTTCTCCGTTTTCTCGCCGCTTACGGACTTAGGCCTGTTGAAATTCAGTACCTATCGATTCATGCGGATGATGACCGCTTGTGGTGCGACTACATCAAGCGCTCTGGTGGTGGCGAAACAGATCCACGGATCCTCAAGCCATTGCATCCGGAATGGGAAGAAGAGTGGGGCCTGCTTCAGCAAGTCGCCAATGGTTTGGACTTGCCACCTTTTGGTGGTGGCGTTGCCAATGCTGGGCGTCGTTATTTGACGCGGCAGCAGGGCTGGAAACCGTTAGAGGCCAAAGGCGTGACGATGTACAGCTTTCGGCATGGATGGGCTTTGAGAGCTCACCAGCAGTACGGATTGAGTGCGCGAGTTGCAGCACGTGTGATGGGTCACAGCGTTGAAACTCACAACAACAATTACGGCACCTGGGCAGATAATGACAAGATCGATAATGCTTTTGAAGCGGCAAAACGCTATCAACAGCGACTAAAAGGTTGACGATTGTCGCAACCTGATTAATGATTGGTTTGTAACGCCAATCCCTTCCGCGTTGGCGATAAATAACAGAGCTTGTATCCACCCACTTGCTCTGTTGTTACCAGCGTTAGCAGGCCGTACCTGTTATTCATGCCTTGGGGGCATGGCGTACGAGAACGGATTCTCGCGATGTGAAGGTGGAACCTGGGTTATACGTCCGTGACGGTAGTGGGGGCATCAGAAAAGATTTCTGACCCGTACTTGTCATGGCCTCCGAATGGCTTCGTACTAACGAAGCGACAGTTGCATTGCAGACAAGTCACAAAACGATGACTCGTCGAATCAAAGACGGGTATAGGTTCTGGGCGATCACTTTGTTCAGATTGGACCGCATAAAACTGCGACCCGTATCTGGAACATCGAACGCTGCCGTGAAACTCAGGCGCGTTGGGATGGACCTTCTGCTGTCTGCTGAGTAGCAGAGAAGCAAGAAAAAAGCCCTGCCCGCACGCAGAGCTCTGAAACAAAGATTGCTTATCCATCATGGCGTATTCCGTAAACGCCGGCAGTGCAGCCGGTGACACTTCTGCTATCTCTGAAATTGTCGAGGTTCCTTCTTCTATTGTATTAGAAGAACAAAACTTTGAACTCGACGATATCCATGAGGAAGAGGCCCTCTGTCATTTAGAGGCGCTTGGTTTTGGTGAGGACGACCCCTGCATCCTTGCTTGTTAAGGCTCTACCTCTCGGTATGTATCGTCGCGCAATCTGAAGAAGGATCTGCCTTACGACTGGGACCAGGTCGTTGCCAAGTTCAACGGTGATCGTCGTTTCGACTTAGTCCGCCACCACCTTCAAGATCCGAAGACTCAAAACCTCGGGTTCCTCGCTGCCATTGGTGGCACGAGTAAGCGCCGCGACAACATCACTGGTGTCACCTGCATCTCTTACGAGATTGACGAGGGTCTCGACCTTGAGGGTCAGAAGGTCGCTTGGAAGAAAGCGAATTTGCCGACTCCGAGCGTTGGTGTCTTCACAGGCAACAGAAGCATCCACTGGAGCTGGACCTTCAGAACACCGATTGGAGTTGCTGCTGCTGAGTTCTGTCGTAAGCGACTGAGCAAAGCGATTGAGGATGCCAACCCTTTTGTCCAAACCGATCACAACTTGCTCAGCGCTGTTCAGGTACAGCGTCTTGCTGGCTCAGTGCATCCGGAAACCGGCCGCAGGGCTGAAATCATCCACTTGTTACCTCACACCTATGAGCTGGATGAGGTGCTGTCGTTCTTGCCTGAACTGGAGGAACCATTTGATGACGTCACTGACAGCGGTGGTGACTTCAGGCCAGCAGATGGTCCTGAACCTGATGACCATGAGCAGTTTCCTGACTTTTTAGCCCTGCCCCCGGTTCATCTGACTCAGGCACTCGGTCCAAAGACGCGAAATCTCTTGCGAGGTTTGGATCCTGACTCTGATGACCGTTGGCGTAAGTGCTGGCAACTAAGCAAGCACCTGCCTGCTGCGCGCCTGCACCTTGAGTCACTCGGTTGCACCGTTGTGGATGCCGACACCATCGAGACGGAGTTGATGTCAGATTTCATCCGGCGCAGCGGCATGAAAGGTGGTGACGTCGAAGCAGCTCTAGAAGAGCACTACAAGCCTGAACCTTGCGGTACTTCCGATTACTGCGACACCTACCTCATGCGGAAGTTGCGGGCGCACTTTGAACGCCAAGGTTTGTTGCGTCCTTCGTACGGATGGCACAAGAAGCGTTTGGTGCCTGCATCCAATGCAGATGATTGGACCGCAAACATCGACGACTCGTTTTGGACGGTCTGCCGCAACAAGACCTGCGAGGTGGTCATTGAGAACGCCATTGGTTTGAAAGGCGAGCTCACGGATCAAGACCTGCTCACAGTGGTGGTCGCTTTGTCCGTTACAGCCCGGACCAGGGCTGTTGGTTGCACGTTTTGCGTGACGCGATGAAGCCTGAGGTTGCAGACCTGCTCTCAAGTGCTTTTCGGTGACCCCTAAAGGACTAAAGCAGTTTCGTTTCTCAACGGCAGCACGGGTTAAGTCCTCGATCGAGTGGCTTCAAACCATGACTGCTGATGCAGAGATGGATCAGACCCCCGCCATTGCCTTCGCTAATGGCACCTACCTGATCGATAAGGGTGAGTAGGTTCCTCATAAGCCTGAGTACCGGCTCACTTATTCGATCCAAGGTGACTTCATTCCGGACTGCGTTGAGTGTCCGCCAACCTGCATGACTTCATCGTCAGTAGCTTTGGCGATCACTACGTCAAACCGGTGCAGCAGTTGCTGCGCTACGTGGTTGATCCGACGCTGCCTAACCGAAAGATCGTGATGATCATCGGTCCATTTGGCAGCGGTAAAGGTGTCTTGGAACGACTGATTGAGAAGTTGTTCCCGCCTAGCTGCGTCAGTGCCATCACTAGCCGCATCAGTGAGATCAATACACCGGAAAAGATCCGGCAGTACGTCTCAGGCAAGCAACTGGTCGCGTTCCCTGATGTGCAGGGTTTGCAAACCGGGGTGACGAGTCTTTATTCGATGGTTGATGGCGGCCTGGTGGCGTCGTCATTTGCAGCAGCCAAGCGCCTCAGTTTGAGAACGCTGGTAGCGGCATGGCACGCAGGGCTTTGATCCTTGAAACTCAGCGACCTGCTGAAAAGCTGGATGCTGATTTGGATCAGAAGCTTGCTGCTGAACTTGGCTCAATCGTTAGTTGGGCGCTTCAGGCCAAACACGCTGATGTAAAGCGTGTGCTGGTCAGCGGCAACCAAACCTTTATCGACGCTCAACACAACGTTGAGGCCGACATGGATGTGGTTCGCCAATTCCTCGACAACTGCTGTGAGCCCTGCGGGGGCAATTGCATGCCGAAGTTGGGACTGCTGTATGAAACGTTCAAACTCTTCTGCGCTGATTTTGGTTATGCCAAGGTCATCAACATAAGGACACTGTTGGCTCGTATCAAACAGGCATTGCCTGCTCTGCATACCCAACGTCGTTCAGTACCCGGCACTAACTCAACCAAGAAGGTGAACCCTCAGTTATTTGGCTTCCGGATACGTCCGGAGGTTGATTGCGGTCCTTGGGAGAAACGCAGTTACCGCGAAGGCAACTGGGCAGCTTTGGTTAGTCATAAGGCTGAAGCTCCTTCGCCTGAAGAGGTGTTTGAGCACCAGCGCTTAACCGACTAAACCCTTTCCATGACGAACGATCGACGTCACTTCATTAGTGGCTTCATCGACCACCTTGTAGGTGCACATTTCAGCCCTTGACTTTTTACGAGCACAGACCCAAGCCTTAAATTCGTTGTGGAAGTAGCTCTGCTTTACCCAGTGGTTAGGAGTTTCTTCCTTGCTGACGCAGTACATGGTTAGTCGTACTGAACGTAATTTCGAGAAGGCACTCCTAAACGTCGCTCCTCCATCTGACGCTGGATACTCATCAAGCGGTGATAGGCAGACGAGCAGCGAGGACAATGGCAAGGAACACCACAGTCTTCAAACTGGCGAAATGCAACAGATGCTTGTTGATGTTCAGCAAAGGAATATTCAGTCACCGCAAATTAGGCGGGTGAGAAATTACTGTTGCACGAAATGTCAAAGATTGCCTGTCCAGTCAGCGAAATGTGCTGAAGTCAACAACATCTATTGTGCTGGATAACACTTATTAGGTTTGCTAACCGGACAAGTCCGAAAGCACCCGGACACTTGTAACCGTTTCGCTGAAAAGCCCTGCGGTGGCTACCTTTGGACATCCCGGACACTGTTGACTCTCCTTTTTATGAGAGAGAAAAAGTGAAAGGGATAAGTAGCGGTTTAATTACCACCGCCACCTAAGGCTGAACGAGCACCGAAATGATGATGTCCGGGTTGTCCGGAACGTCCGGGCGTAGTTATTGCAAGGGATTTGAGCGATAATGGAATTGACCGGCATGATGTCCGGGACACCTTTGACGCAGTTTTTCGCCATTTGGACGGCGGCGCTTTTTTCACAGAAAAAACCATGAGTCAGTACCGCGGTCTTATGGCGTTACAGCGCCAAGTAGATCGTCTTCAGCGGGTTAAGCAGCCACCGACTCTGAGGATGGTGCGCATCTTTGACGAGTCGCGTCCTGAAGAGTCGATTGGTGAATACACCCTGACTTATAAAATTGAATCGCCGTTGGACTGGGACAAAAAAGACGCCTCTGATGAAGAGGCATCTGGTTGTCTTATTAAATGAACGCTGTGCGCTCTGACTAATCGCTTAGCGCTCCGCCTCTACGCCTTATGGGAGTAAAGGCTGGCTGCCTTTTAGCGATCTCATCTTCGTCTTTCACCAACCGCTCAAGTTGAGCTTTGGCTTCGGACTCCTTGTCTTTGGTTTTGTTTGGCATTGGTGTGTCCCCCTGTTGCGGAGACCTTAACCAGAACTAACAAAAGATTGTGTGGCCATTGTGCCCATTCATAGAGCATTAATTGCTTCTCTCCTTTGTTTTGGCGTACAACCGAGATAGCGCGATAGGACATCCAAGCTTTGGTGACCGCTGACTTCCATGATGTGGCGCAGTGGTGTTCCGGCATCAGCAAGCTTGGTAAGCGAGCTTCGGCGCATTGAATGTGAACTCGCGCCTTTAATGCCGAGTTCTTGCAATGTTCGGCTTAATACGCGGTCGTAACTTTGCCGTTTCATTTGGGTTGCAAAGCCAAGACCGGGAAACAGAAAATGATCTGCGCCCGGCAGGGCTCCTGGTGCAATGTCCACACGTTCATGGATTGGTTTGCCGTTTAGTCGGTAGTCCGACCATTCGGTTCGTCACTGATCAATGGCGCAACTCAAGCGAGGATGAATGTCTACTTCTCTGGTCTTGCCGGACTTTGTAATTGATCCGGGGAAGACGACCACACCGTTTGCGATCTAGCCCCAGCGCAGAGCTAAGCACTCGGAAATCCGACAAGCGGTGTACCGAGTAAGTAAGCAAGCGATCCGATGTGGACCTGCTGGCATCGCTACTGCTAGCTTGTCGAGCTGTACGTGATCGATTATCTGGGCCTGTCCAGATCGATTGACCTTCATAAGCAAACAGATTGTCGAGGTTCCTAGCCTGACTCCTAGGAGACTGTGCTCATTTGTGTAGAAAGCGGCCAGTTCTCAGTGGTTGTAGGTTGCGTCGCTCAGCCGAACAAGATGCTGAGCTTGTTTGCTGATTAGTGCGGATTTCGCGGTCACCAGACTCGTTACTACAGGCGTTAATTTCTCAGATCTCCGATTCCCAACACGATTTTTCTAGCTGGTGATAGTCCTATTGAGGTCTTTTGCTGGGATGCCAGGGCTATGCAAGTCGAGAGCTTACTTCAGAATGGCGAAAATCATTGCTTTGATGGCAAGCTTTAGCTTGGCTCTCCAAAAAGTTATTCAGAAGGTAAAATATGTAGCAAGAAAAGCCAAGACAGGTAATTATAGAAATAATTATCAAAGAGTTCAAAGCCTCAATTTTGCCCGTTTGCGGGGTGCAAGTCCAAGGCCTGCCAATGAGGCTGAAAGATTAGATGCGGTGACCGGCTTAAACCAAGCCAATTCAGAACATCAACCCGAATTAGTGGCCCTGCGCAATGCCGCAAAGTCCTTGTTGAAGATGCCAGTTGCTTTTATTGGCTTCATTGAGGACAAAACTCAGCGTTTGCTGACTGTGGCTGTAGCGCCAAAGGATGATCAATCCTGTGAATCATTGGACTTCAAGGAGATGCTGACGCCTAGGGAATACTTAATTTGTCAGTATACGATCATGGAGACTGATCATTTGGTGATTCCAGATCTCAATGAATTTCTAAAGCATGGCGATGGAGCGAACTACCCAGATGAATTTCTTGAGCAAGCCAGGCAAGTGGGGGGATATCCAATCCCATGGCCAGATGGGGCTGGAGGTATCACACTAAAGCCGGCTCATTTTTACGCCGGGGCCACAATAAGAACATCCAAAGGACTCCATGTTGGGACCTTTTGTGTTGTTGATGTTGTCCCTCGACCTGATTTCGGTGAGCGTGAGATCGAAGTTCTCGAAAATCTTGCGGATCAGGCTGCTGATTATTTAGAAGAACGCGCTCTATTGCGTCGTCCGGCCAACTTTCGCTTCTGCAGCACCTCCGCAGCGGTGAAGAGGTTCTGCCAACAACTACACCATGGGATGCAGTCGTGATTGGGGGTGGGCCTGCTGGTCTAACTGCAGCCTGCCGATTGTCGTTTCAAGGACTCAGTGTTGCTTTAGTTGAGCCGAAACAAAGCTTCGGTTCTCCGACCGGTGTAAGCAGCAAGGTGTTGCGAGAAGTTGCGATGGATCACGGTGTGTCGACCTCATGGGATGACGTTTTGGCCATCCGGCAGCTGATTGATCAGAACGATGCAAAGCGAGTTGCATCGCAACTTAAGCGCTATGGCGTCACATTTTTCAAGGGAACTGGAGAAATCATTGGCTGTGACTCCGACAGCACTGCCAAAGTTTTTATAAGCGATGGAACCGATGCAGTTGCTGAGCTGTTGGCTCGCAAAGTTGTGGTTTTCACCGGCTCCAAAGCTCGACGTTTGAAGGGCGTCCCTTTTGATAAAGCGGGGTTTTATGATTCATATTCGATCGCTTCTTTGCAAAGTAAGCCTGACAGTTTGTTTGTGCAAGGGACAGGGATTATCGCTTTGGAGTATGCGACCATCTTTGCCGAGATGGGTGTTCATGTATGCGTAGCTGCCCGTGGTTCTCGTGAGCAATTGTTGTCAATGCTCGATAGAGCTATGCGTGATGCTCTGCTTGCTGACCTAGAAGCAAAAGGAGTGGAAATTATTTACCAAGCCAGTGTCTCATCTTGGCGTACTAATGCCCAGACCCCCGCAGTGGATCTTGAGTTGCCTACAGGCATCATTACGCGCAACTTTTCAGCTGTGCTTTCAGAAGTTGGTCGCGTTCCGACCACTCAAGATCTTGGTATTGAAACCCTACTCGAGGGATATGACGTCTCCAGGGGCAAAGAGTTGCCGCTTCTCGATAACCAGAAGTTGAAAACTACCGCTGGATCTGTTTATTTAATTGGCGATGTCTCTGGGAGTGGTCTGGCCTGCAAGGCTGTCATGTAGGCCCAAGGACTGGTTGATCATGTGTTGCCATCGATGGTTTTGAGAAATAAGCAGTTACCTAAGCTTGATCAATCCCATAACAACAATCCTTCGATTATCTGGGCGATCCCTGAGTTGGCATTTGTAGGTAGTACAAAAAGTGAGGCTATCCAGAGTTATAGCGAGGAGGAGGTGTTTTCTGTTGTGGCTTCTTTTGCTGACACTATTCGAGGGCGGCTCAAAGCGTTATCGTCTTCGTATTTCCTGAAGCTGGTGTGCTTAAGGCAGGACGGCCGCATCTTGGGGGTGCACATCTACGGTGAAGGCGCCTCTGAGCTGATTTATCTGGGTGCTTCATTAGTCGCCGATGGCAATACTGTCTTCGACCTTCAATACAAATCCTTCCCTGCTGTCATCTTGCATGAGGTGTATCGCAACGCTGCGATGTTGGCGATTGATAAACTTTCGGGCTTCGCCGATTTGCTTAGAGAGGCATAAGAGCAGTTCTGACGGACTGATGGCGAACTTCCTCGACGACATCTGTCCTGATGGGTCAATCCTTGATGGCCTCGACGATTGGCCCAGATCAGCAACACGAAAGGAGTGGTTTCGCATCACTCGTGAGTTGGTTGCCAGGACCATCGCCGACATGGACCTGGAGCCGGACGCCATGGCTGAAGTCGAAGAGGCGTTCATCGGAGCTGGCCTGCTGTGACTCGTAAACGGGTGTCAAAGGAAGAGAAGCAGCAACGCCATGAATGGGCGATGAAGCAGATCGACGAAGGCGTCGACTTCTCAGAGCTTGCTCCCCTTATTTCCGAAACATGGGGGTGCACACGTCGAAACGCCTGTCACGTCGTGTCTTTGGCCCATCGCGAGTGGATGGATGTTTGTTTTGGCTCAGACGACATCTATCAGCGTGACCTGCTGTTCCAGTGCGTCGCTCGCATGGAACGCACGGCGCGTAAGGCTGAAGATTGCGGTCAATATGCGGTGGTTGTTGGCTGCGTCGGCCAGCTCAAAAAGATGGTGAGCTTGAGTGCTGATCAGAAAGGATTCCGCGGTCACTTAAACCATGCCTACCAGGGCTGATGTGGATTTCCTGGCCAATGTTGCGAAACGATCGTCGCCAGAGTTAGGAAGTTTGTGTAGCTATCGCTACCAAGCGTTCACCTCGCTTTTGCGAGGCGCAGCTCGATCCAAGCCATGGAACGGGGGCTTGGGCTCTGCAGGAGCTGTGATGACTTCGTTGTATTGGAACGGTTCAGCATTTGCACCAGTGAACAAGACAGCTGCAATAAAAAAGGCAGTTGTTCTGCGTCTCGAAACAGCCTTCAAGGCAGCGGACGCCACCCCTTCTCTGAAATACCGCGGCATTAGGTATTTACGTCAAAACGGATTTGCTGCAACGATCTGACTGTCTCGATTGCCCTTGCGCTGGCAGCCAAACCCGGTTTGATCTGTTCGTCGAGCTTTGAGAATGAGTCACGCTCAAACTCTCTTCGCACTGGCCGCCATCGCAAAACTCCGAAATTCGTTGGGGGAGGTCAATTGGCAAACGATGGTCAACATGCCACAGGCCGCATACCTGCATCAGATCGTCGACGCATCCGCACCGAGCAGGTTCGTCGCTTCCTGACCCCTATTCAACAAACCCGGTTTGATCCGGTTCAGCGAACCGGTGGCCTGCACCTAACCCAGCCTGTTTTCTGCATGGTCTTCCATGCCTCAGCAGCGTTGTGGCGAAGCATCCGCCTACTGGTCTGCGGCACCGGCAACCGTGGCGGTATCCAGCTGTAAGTGCGCACTGACACCCACTGACCATGGGCTGATGGCGAATCAGGCTTGAACTGGCAAACCAGTTGCTGCTGATCGTTCACCAGCCAGCCTTCACCACCAGGCTTTTCAGGGTTGTCCTGTGGGTTGGGTCGGTAACCAGGCATGAGGATGGTCTAACCAGCCACCAACTGCCAGGACCAATTGGGTTGGCGGTGCAAATGAATTTCGGCACCTCTGTGGGGTCAGTGGTTCGCATTGATGACCGTGCACGAAATACCACTTGTGGGCCCGCTTCCTGCCCTAGTTCGTCCCAAAAGATATGGCTTAAGTCTTCACCCTGAATCTTGTTAAAGGCGTCTCCAGCGTCCATATGGATCAGCTTCAGCGTGCCGCCATTACTCAATCGCCATTGACGCTCTGCCTTGAAATACCTTAAGCCAGCCATCAACGTCGGCACCTGCTCAAATAACAAGTCTTCGAGTTTTGAAAGACCCGCCAAGTCACGTCTTATCAGCACACCATTGAATGCTTCGCCACTGATCAAGGCGAAATAACCAATCAGCCAAATCAATTAGATCGACTTACCTCCGCCACGTCCACCAGCAAGAACAAAGTGTTCATTGATCAACGGATTGCACCAAACCAGCAACTTTCCGCTGCCATGGGCTGAGTTGAATCGTGCGGGGCGAAGTATCAGCCAATTACCTGCAACATCATTGCTGCATTCATTCTGACTGGTTGAAATTGGCAGGCTTTATTTTGCCGCGTGCTCGCGGCAATTAGTCAACGGGGCAATCCGAATGGGGGATGGACAACCACGCAATCACCCAGAACAACCACCCGAATTAGTGATGTGGTTTTCAGGTGGAACAGTGATGGTGTCTTCAGATGACTTGGGCAATTTCAGCTATCCCCGGTGGTTGGCTGCTCTTGTCCAAGTCCTTGGACAAGCACACCCCAAGTCCTTGGGCAGTGATCGGCTGCGAAATGGGTTGCGCAAAAGTTGTTCCCCAAGGAGTTGGGCAACCGCTTTATCCCAAGGGGTTGGGTCAAAGTGTGCCGCTCACGAAAAGCGCCCTTTTGGTGAGCGGGGTTTTTGCCGTGCAAACAGTTCTTGCCTTTACCCATGCACAAGGCTGGTCAGTCCAAGGTGATGGCTGATTGCGCTTGTTCAGCAACACACTCCAACAGGCACGTTCTTGCACAGTCGCTGCATCCCATCAATCCCCAGTACCACTAAAGCTGAGTAGATGATCGCCTGGTGACGGCTGCATTCCTCAGCCATAAAAACCCCCTCACGCTGCAAGATCAATCCCTCCCTCCAATGCTTCTCAATAAATGCCGTATCACTGGACACGTCGTAGGAGAAGTAGTCATCAAAAATTGTTAGTGGTCGACGGCGATAAATCACCGGAGCGATTCGACCACGTCAATACAATGGAGTGTTGCGTGTATCTAATCGCACATCAACCTATTTTCTTAAGAAAGAGTCAACCACCCGCAACCCATGGATACAGGTGGTGCAACTCATTCGTCGGGCATCGCTCAGCCCGTCTTTCAAATCGCTTAGCGACCTGACAGGCGCATGATGATCCCAAAAGGGCTGTTTTTCAGCATGCCGTTGCCCTTTTTTTGAGATCAGCAATTTTCGTTGGTTGGCCGCTAAACCTAGCGTTTCTTTGGTAAATGGGGTTGCCTGTCCGCTACAGGTGTTGGTCGATGCCGCTTACAGGCGCTTTTGCCGCAACCGTTACGCTGATTGACATGTGAACGCGTCAGAGATGGGATCTGTTGAACACCTCCAGAAGCATCAGTACAAGGTGCCTGCGGGGCAGGAACCACTGAGCAAGAAACCCATTGGTGTGCGGCTCTATGAATCCGACGACGAGGCAGTACGAGCAATGGGCAAAGACGGCACACGGTTTGTGCGTGAAGCGGTGCGCCAGGCGCTGATTGATCAGAAGTAGCCAGCCAGCGGAAGTTGTGTCTCTCCTCGATGAACCCAAGCGAACGTCGGCACCATCGGCCAGCAGAGATTCCGCGAACGATGTCGAAAGTGGTGTTGCAAATGACCCGTAAGTTGTTATCACCTCACCGGCGCTGAGCACCGACGCCAGCCTGTTGTGAGCATCTTGACCCACGCCTCGATGGCGTTGTGCCTAAGCATCCGCCTGCGCATGGACCGTCTGTTGCTGAGTCGACCGTTGCTGAGTCGACCTAGTACAGCTGTATTAGTACAGGAATAGCCTGAGGGGCCCAGGAATGGATCCTTAAGAGACGAGCGCGCTTGCTTTGAGCGCAAGCAATAAAACGAGCGCGCTTGCTTGAAAAGCAAGTGACGGCTTGTCTCAAATGCGCTTTGTCACCCCTCGTCACCCCTAAGAGTATTTGGGAAGAAGATTTTCATGGTGCTCACAAGGATGTGGCTTGTTTCTAGCGCTGATCCCAAAGCAAGTGCGCCACCAAACTGCGCCACTTCTTTAGCAGGTCCATCTTAGCCGCTGGTGTTCCGGATCAGTTCTGCAGCAGTAGGAACCGACGGCGATGCAACGGGGCTGCGGAGGATTCAAGTTTTTGATGAGCCTTTTCAGCTTTTTCAAGGATCTTCACCGCTTCTTTGCGGGAGAGGCATCCTTCAGCTGCCAGTTGAAGGGACTCCAGTCGGGCGTGGGCCGTGCTTGTCTTCATCTATCCATAACCATTTCATAACCCTTTTATCGCACATTGCAGGATTTTGGAGGCGCGTCCCAACATGCCGTCAGCCCATGTCGAGCAGGTCGTGCAGCACTGCGGCCCGGTGATCCGGATGAATCCCGATGTCGGCCAGTGGTCCTGTCACGCCGTCGGGAACGCGATGAATCCTGCTCAGCACTTTGATTTCATAGGTTTCGCCCGCAGGCGGTCCGTCGCCTCGGCTGCGATCCCACACTTGTGAGGCTTCCCCTCGGTAGTGCCCAACAACCTGGCAGAGGTGAGCAAAATTATTTGTTCCGATCTGGCAGACCACGATCCCTAGGCAGCAATAAAACTCTTCAGCGGACAGATGGTTTGAGCTGTCACGTACAGCTTTTTCTTCGACCCCCAGCACCATGTCTTCCAAGCAGCTTTCGCCGCTGTAAAGCCAGCTGCGGATGTTGATGCCGATGAGTTCCATGGCTCCGATTGAATCACGCTGAAACCATTCGCTTGGCCAGTAAAACGCCACTCTCGAGAGCTCCCTGGCCTCGCCCGAAGCCCGTTCCTTCCACATAGTCGCCGCAGAAGCCCACCTCGCTGATGGGGCACCACTGCAGTTGTTGTTGCAGCGGATGATCCAAAGGTTGAGATGCGCCCCAGCGCATCACCCCAAGGCTGGTCGCCAGACGGCATGCGGCCTGAAGACTCGGCATGCCCACCAGCATTTGCTCCAGCCCAGCGATTAGCCGCTTCTCCTGGCGTGCCAGCAGGTCCGGTTGGCTTTCGGGCGTGATGTTGCTGCCGTCGTGCAGTCCATGCATCACCAGCCCGGTGCGTCCATCGGCCTGTGGCTGCAGCACCAGGCGTTCCACGCGCCAACGCTGTTGAGCTTCCGCCGTAAGACAGATCTGACGTGGCAACGTCGACCCCTCTAGCGGCAGATCCAGCATCAGGTTCCAGCGCACGTCCGCCCTGCAGCGGGCGAGTTGGTTTAGGGCCTGATCCAGATCGCCATCCACCCCTGGCGGAACAGCTGCCCTAAGGGGCACATCCGGCCAATTCAGCATGGCCAGGGAGCGTGGATGGGCCAGAAGGTTTCCGCTCAGCACCAGGCTACGTCCTCTCAGCTGCCAGGTGTTGTCCTGATCCGAGAGGGTCCACAGTCCATCGCGACGGCTCAGCCAGCGCACTCGTCGTTGCCAGTGAAGCGCGAGTTGTTCTGGCCCGGCCTGCTCAAGCAAGTGCTCACATAACGACGCCATGCAAGGCATGCCACGCCACCAGCCACCGTCAGGCTGGGCCTTCGGAGCATTTTCAGCCGGCTGGCCATCGGAATCGATGCTGATGATTGCGGTTGGCTCTTCAACGAGAACCCCCGCCTCACGCATGCGGCTCAGCAAGGGGTTCAGCTCGGCCACAACCGGCTGGCTGAAATGCAGTCCTGGAGCTCCATGGTCGAGGCGCCAGGCCGTTCGATCCCTTCGGCGTCTGGATGCGCTGCGTCCACCCGGACCGCGGCCAGCTTCCACCAAGGCGATCTGCCCCACCCAACCGAGCTGACGCAAACGGGCCACCAAGGCGCACCCAGAAAGCCCTGCTCCGATGACGATCAGATCGGCATCAGTCATGAATGATTATTACATCCAGAACTTCTCGGCGGCGACCCGTGAAAACAGACCCCCAAGGAGTGCCAACAACAGGGTCACGGCAAAGAAGACCAGATAAGCCATTGGACCCGTGCGATCAGATCAGTGTTGGCCGTTTCTAACAGCGAAATGAAAACTCGTCGTGCGGGATCACACGACGACAACCGTTCGTTGAAAATGGGTCGCCTGAGATTCGAACTCAGGACCAGCCGGTTAAAAGCCGGATGCTCTACCGCTGAGCTAGCGACCCGCCCGCTTGGGCATGCCTAAACAGGCATGGATGGACATTATCACTCGGTCAGCCGCAGGATCAGGACATCTTTCGGTTCGCTGATGCCCACTGCTCCCCCCTGGCCTGCCCCCCAGATTCATGCGCTGGCCTGGGTTGCTGCCAGTGCTGTAGTGATTGCCGATGTGGTGATGGAGGAGGGCAGCAGCCTTTGGCCGACCGCTGTAGCCCGTGGAGATTTAAGTCGGATCCAAATCGGTGCGTTCAGCAACGTTCAAGACGGGTCGGTGTTGCATGGCGATCCAGATCAGCCCGTACTGATCGGGATGGAAGTGACCATTGGCCATCGAGCCGTCATTCACGGGGCCACGCTCGGGGATGGTTGTCTGATCGGAATCGGTGCGATTGTTCTCAACGGCGTGCGCGTGGGAGAAGGGGCACTCGTTGCTGCCGGCTCTGTTGTGACCAAGGATGTTCCTGCTCACACCATGGTGATGGGTATTCCGGCTCAGCCCAGACGTGAGCTGACCCCCGAGGCTGTTGAGGATCAGCGAAGGCATGCCCGGCGCTACGCCGAACTGGCTCGTCAACACGCCGCCCAGCAGGAATGAGTGCTGCATTTCTGGTCAGCTTTGGCCTGAATCCGTAGAAAGCGCGGTGTTATCCGTAAAATTTCGGCAACTTCCCGAAACATTATGAGCGTCGTCCGCGTTGCCATCGGCCTTGTCGTCATCCTCGCGATCGTCGCCTATTCGGCTTACAGCGTGATCACCACCGGTCAGGTGCTGGGAATCGATGCCCGTTTGTTCCTGGTGGTTGCCCCCGTTCTGGCTGCTGTGGGCTGGGCTGCCTTCAACATCGGCCGCGCCGCTGTCGGTCAGCTTCAGCTGATGATCCAGCGCAGCCGCGCCTGAAGCTGAGGTCGACCCTACGTAGGCTGAATGCTGCAGCGAGCAGCTTCGTTGGCCAACGAAAGTTCCGTCACCGTTCTCGGTGCTGGTCTGGCCGGTACAGAAGCTGCCTGGCAGGTGGCCCGAGCCGGAATTCCAGTCTCGTTGGTGGAAATGCGGCCAGTGCGCCGTTCACCGGCCCATCACAGCAGTGATTTCGCAGAGCTGGTCTGCAGTAACAGCTTTGGTGCTTTAAGCAGTGATCGCGCCGCCGGCCTGCTCCAGGAGGAGATGCGTCGACTTGGCTCCTTGGTGATTGGAACGGCGGATCACCATGCTGTTCCAGCTGGTGGTGCCCTGGCCGTTGATCGCGGCCGTTACAGCGCTGCCCTGACCGAAACCCTCGATCAGCACCCCCTGGTCACCATCGAACGCAAGGAGCAGCAGTCGCTGCCATCGGCCGAAGACATCACCGTTCTGGCCACCGGGCCGTTGACCAGTGAACCCCTTGCGGAGGATCTGCGTTCATTTACCGGCCTTTCCGACTGTCACTTCTTCGATGCGGCCAGCCCGATCGTTCACGGCGACAGCATTGACCTGAACATCGCTTTCCGGGCCAGCCGTTACGACAAGGGCGACGCGGATTACATCAACTGCCCCATGGACAAGGAGCAGTACCTCGCCTTTCGCGAGGCGCTGCTGGCAGCGGAACAGGCTGAACTCAAGGATTTCGACAAAGAGGACGCCACCTTCTTCGAGGGATGTTTACCGATCGAAGAGCTTGCAAGGCGTGGGGAAGACACGATGCGGTACGGACCGCTGAAACCCATCGGTCTGTGGGATCCCCGTTGGGGTGATGTGAACGATCGCGATGTGCGCCGGGCCAAGCGGGCCTATGCCGTGGTGCAGCTTCGACAGGAGGACAAGGACGGTCGGCTCTGGAATCTGGTGGGGTTCCAGACCAACCTCAAATGGGGTGAGCAGAAAAGGGTGCTGCAGATGATCCCTGGTTTGTCGGCGGCTGAGTTCGTTCGCTTCGGGGTGATGCACCGCAACACCTTTCTGGAGTCGCCCCAGCTGCTGCAGCCCACCCTGCAGTTCCGAAGCCGTGCCACCCTGCTGGCCGCTGGGCAGATCACGGGCACAGAGGGTTATGCCGCCGCTGTTGCTGGAGGATGGCTCGCCGGCACCAATGCAGCGCGCCTGGTGCGGGGGCTGGAGCCGCTTGATCTCCCTGCCACCACCATGGCCGGGGCCCTGACCCATTTCGTCAGCGAAGCACCCACGGCCAAGTTTCAGCCCATGCCACCGAACTTCGGCTTACTGCCTGACCTGCCGGAACGAATTCGCGATAAACGGGCCCGATACGGCGCTTATCGCGACCGGGCCCTTGCCGATCTTGAGTCGATCCGTTCCCTGCTGGTTCAACCGGTCGTCGCATGAGCGCATCCATCGCTGTGGCCCGTCGGATCGAGCAGCGTTCGCTTCGGTTCGGAATCGGAGCCAACGCGGTGATGACCTTCGCGGGGTTTTCGGCCCATGTGCTCACGGGTTCGACGGCCTTGCTCCTGGATGGGCTGTATTCCGCTGTTCTTGTGGGCTCGTCGTTGATTGCCAGTCGGATCAGTCTCAACGTGGTGAGACCGCCGGATCGGGCTTGGCCCTATGGCTATGAGGGGCAGGAGGCGTTGTATGTGCTGTTTCGCTCCCTGGTGCTGCTGGGGGTGATCGGGTTTGGTGTTGGCAGCTCCACCTCCAGCCTGATCGACTGGTTGCGTGGAGTGCCGCTGCGAACACTCAATCTGGAGCCGGTGGCCCTTTACACCGCTGGCACGACTGCTCTCTGTGCATTGCTGGCCTGGCGTCATCAATGGGACTGGCACCGCACGGGCCGGGTTTCGCTGCTGTTGCTCACTGAAGCGCGTAACGCCCGCATCGATGCCTTGATCACGCTGGCTACCGGGCTTTCCCTGTTGGGGTCTCCACTGCTGCTGGCCACCCCTCTGGCCCCGATGGCTTCAATCACAGATGCGCTGTTGGTGCTATTGGTCAGCCTGGCGTTGCTGCGCGAGCCGTTGTTGGCTTTACGCGACGCCCTGTCTCAAGCGGCCGGTTGTGCCGCTGATCCCGAGATTCTGCGGATCACCCGCACGGTGCTGATGCAGGAGCTGATAGGGCTGCAGCTGCAGATGATGGATTTCACCGTTCAGCAGCTCGGGCGCACAGCTTTCGTTGTCGTCTATATCAATCCGCGCCAACCCCAGGAGGGTGCGGTGATCGATGCTTTGCGTCATCACATTGATGCCCGCTGCACGGCCCAGCTGGGGCGTCCGGTGCGCTCGGAGGTGATCCTCACCGTGAGCCCACTGATTCATCGGCCTGATCCGCAACAGCAGCCGGCCCCTTAGCGTCACCGCCAATGGAACCGAAACCATGAGCGATCAGCAGCAGTGGGATGCAGTGGTGATCGGCTCGGGTGTCGGTGGTCTTGTCACCGCCAGCCAGCTGGCTGCCAAAGGGGCGCGCACGCTTGTGCTGGAGCGTTATCTGATTCCGGGTGGCAGTGGTGGAGCCTTTCGACGCGCTGGATACACCTTTGATGCAGGCGCTTCGATGATCTTCGGCTTCGGGGAGAAGGGATACACGAATCTGCTCACGCGAGCCCTCGCCGCTATAGGCGAACACTGCGAAACCATTCCCGATCAGGCCCAGCTGGAATATCACATGCCTGGGGGGCTGAATATCGCTGTCGACCGCGATTACGACCGCTTCATTGCAGAGCTGACCGCATGCTTCCCCCACGAGGCCACCGGTATCCGCCGCTTTTACGACACCTGCTGGCAGGTTTTCAACTGCCTCGATGCGATGCCGCTGCTGTCGCTCGAGGATCCGGCCTACCTCACCAAGGTGTTTTTCAAGGCACCGTTGGCTTGCCTTGGTCTTGCCCGTTGGCTGCCATTCAACGTCGGTGCGGTGGCGCGTCAGCACATCAAGGATGAGCAGCTGTTGAAGTTCATTGACATCGAATGTTTCTGCTGGTCGGTGATGCCGGCGGATCGCACGCCGATGATCAATGCCGGCATGGTGTTTTCGGACCGCCATGCCGGTGGCATCAATTATCCCAAAGGGGGTGTCGGCGTGATCGCCGAGAAACTTGTGCAGGGTTTGGAACGCCATGGTGGCGCCATCCGATACAAGACCCGGGTCACCGAAATCCTGATCGAGAACCGTGAGGCTGTTGGGGTGAAGCTGGCCGATGGCGAGATCATCCATGCCCGCCGTGTGATCTCCAATGCCACCCGCTGGGACACCTTCTCCGGCGATATGGGAGCTGCCAAGGGAGGTGGTCAGGCCCTCGTTGATGAAGCCAACACCCCCGCCAAGGAGCAGGTGTGGCGCCGCCGCTACGTGCCTTCACCCTCTTTCCTTTCCCTGCATCTCGGTGTGAAGGCTGATCTGATTCCGGCCGGGACGCACTGCCACCACCTGCTGCTTGAGGACTGGGAGCGGATGGAAGATGAGCAGGGGGTGATTTTTGTTTCCATGCCTTCTCTGCTCGATCCAGATCTGGCACCCGAGGGGCATCACATCGTGCATACATTCACGCCGTCTTCAATGGAGGCCTGGGAGGGGTTGTCCACCTCGGAGTACAGGGCCAAGAAGGATGCGGATGCCACACAGTTGATCCAGCGTCTCGAAGCGATTCTTCCCGGGCTGGAAGCTGCGATCACCCATAAAGAGGTCGGTACACCTCGCAGTCACCGGCGTTTTCTTGGCCGTTTCCAGGGCAGCTACGGCCCGATTCCGGCCATGCAGCTTCCCGGGTTGCTGCCGATGCCGTTCAACCGCACGGGCGTTCGTCATCTCTATTGCGTGGGAGATTCCTGCTTCCCAGGACAGGGTCTCAACGCTGTGGCCTTCAGCGGTTTTGCCTGCGCGCACCGCGTCGGAGCGGACCTTGGCCTGAATCCCTGGGCGCTGCCAGCCTGAACCTCTGCCTAGCCTCTTCCAACTGTCGATTCACGATGCCCTCAGAGTTCCAGCCTTCCTCGGATGATTTGGCTCGCTACCTCGAGCAACGGGGCGAGTTGAGCAAGCCATGGAATCTGCAGCTGTTACGCCTTCAGAAGCTGAAGGAGTCGAAGGATGCGATGGAACCCAATGAATACATCGCCAGAGTGAATGAAGCCCATGGAGACCTGATGCGTCTCGGACAGTTCTGGAAGGGCCGCGAAGCAGAGGTGTTCGGTGGTGTGTATCAGCCGGCTGAACTCCTGGAGCCACTGCCCGGGTCTCCGGAAGACCGCTGATGGCTGCCGCAACGTCCGTTGAGCGTTTCGGCCTCTCTCCACTGATCAGGTTCACTCTCCTTACCCTTTATCTGGCATTTGTTTTGCCGTTGCCGTTGTTGGCTCCTGCTGCCCTGCGCGGCTGGATGTCGGCAGGTCTGGTTCTGGGGTTGCTGTTGGTGCTGGGCCTGCTCAGTGAACAGGTGGAGACCGATACGGAGGGCATCCGTGTTCTCTATCCAGCCTGGATCCGCTGGTTGTTCCGTCGTGGCTGGTGCCTGGCCTGGAGTGATATTCGGGCGCTTGTGCCGGTGGGGACCAGTCAGGGCGGCACGGTGTATTACGTGAAGGCGGCCAATCGAAAGCATCAACTGTTGCCTCAGCGGATCGAACGCTTCGATCAATTCCTGACATTGCTGCAGGAGCGCGGTGCTGTGAACACCCAAGGGATTGGTCGTCTCACCCCTCCATGGACCTATCAGCTGCTGGCAGTTCTGGCGGTGTTCATGGTGGTGGCGGAGTTGGTCACGACGCTTGCGGTGACCCAGGGATGGATCAGCTTGCCGGCAGGTTTTCCAGGTGTTTAGGTTCAATGATTGCAAGCGTTATTGGCGACGTCTTGACGGTGCGGCCGATCTGTTTCACCGACCAACGTGATGTTTGCCAGACAGTCCTGAAATAGGCAATAAGCACTCTTAAGGGCTTATCGAAACCAAGGGATGGGAGGAGTTAGATGTGGTGAGGCGAGAGAACCGGTGGTCCTCCCGCTAACTGGGGAAAAGAGCGGTGCTTCTTGGCCGAGGCTGCCGCTTTTTTATTGCGCGGTCTGCGCACCCATGGATCGCCGAATGGAACGCCGAATGGAACGCCGAGTGGTGGACTTTGTGTTGCCGTATCCGGTCCATCCCCAATGCCGTTGTGGCGTGGTTCCGGTCTTGCTTCCAGCAAAAAACTGAATGATAATAATCAGAGGTACTGTGATCTTTCAGGCGACACAATGACCTGGGAACATCAATAGCACTACTCGTGTTTTGACAACTTCGATCTTGAAACATGCAGCGCCCTTTATGTATTGCGGTATCTCTCTTGCTTGCAATTCCCGCAAATGCTCAAGTCCGCAACTATGGCCCTTTGAGAGTGGATTTGAGTAAAGCCAAGCTAATGGATGAATTTATCGTCGTTCCAGCCAAAAACCCAAGGGGCCAATATCTCTATATAGGAGTTTCTTGCAAGGAAAGACTGTTCAACTTTACCGGTGCTGAATACAAATGGAAAGAATGGAATAATCCTGAGACGATGCACGAGGCCAAAATTGTGGCCGATATGTGTAATCAAATTTAGTGCCACTTATCAAATGGAGGCTTCCCGGTTCGAACTCAGGCCAGCCGCCGCTGAGATCCACTATTCAGTTACCCAAATGAATGAGGTTTTCAGCGGAAGGCGGTTTGGCTAAACCCGGCTGATGCACGCCGCAGGCCTGGAGATGTGCCTGAAAAACCCTGGCGCGGAGTTGTTTTGTCTGGCTCAAGGTCTGCGCCACGCGATTGATGATCCGCTGTGGCCTTAGTCGTTGATTCCGCGTTCCAGGGGCAAGATATCTTCTTCAGAAGAATCTTTGGAAATGGTTGGCACAGGGACTGCAACTTTGGCCTTCGCTTTTTTGATTGAAAACGGTGGAATTGCAAAGGATGGAATTGGAACCCGAACAGAGAAGTTACTGGTGCCAACAGGAACATTGTTGATTGAACCTATTCTTGGGCGATTTGGTAAAACTTCTTCGTCGGAGGCGTCATAGATAAAGGCAAATACATCAACGTCTTTAATTGTGTTTTTTGCATTGCTGCTGA
>QCTG01000009.1 GCA_003211235.1 Synechococcus sp. AG-673-B04 | reverse complement strand
AGGACTCGAAACAGGCCTCCCGGATGGCTTTCAAGGTGCTGCGACTGTTCGCTTCGCTCACCACAGGGGGCAACTTAAGCAAGCGGGCATAGAAGTCACCGCACAGCTGGTCTGCCATCACAACTGGCGTACCGCTTTCGGCGTCGATGTCGTAGAACTCGCCATTCCAGAGCAGCATGTCGAAGTTGCTGCGCGATTGCTCCAGCCAACTGCTGAATTCCCGCTGTTCAGCGGACGTCTCCAGACCGGTGGCGAGCTGAAGGGTCTGAGCGATTGCAAGGGCCGCCTCAAGGGCCGCGATCCACAGGGCGCCGCAGTAAGCGCTCACTCCCTGGAGGGGCCAGTCATCAAAGGTCTGATCCGGAGCCCCGCCGTTGTCGGGTAGACCATCTTCGTTGGCGTCGAATCTCTTGAGGTAGCGCAGGGCCTCCACCGCCGCCGGCCAGCACTCCGCCAGAAAACGAACGTCCTGACCGCCCGGGGCCAGCTTGTACGTCCGCCAGACCTGCAGCACGAAGTCACTGGCCAGGTCCTTCCAGAGGTTGCAGTCCTGATAAGCGGTGTAATTGGTGGCATCCCAGGGCTGCTCATTCGGGGCCCCCAGATCATGGGGAGTGGCCCCCTTCACCTTGCGGTCAGCCTCCACACGACCCTTGCCCTGGGTGAAATACCAGCCGATCGGCCTCTGGGTTCCATCTGCAGCGGAAATCGCCCGGGAGAAACTGCGCAGCACCGCCTTGTCCAGCTCCGGCCAGAGCTGCAGAAGAGCCAGGGAGCCGTAAAGGCGCACGTCCAGGCTTTCGTACCAGGCGTAATCGAGGCACTCGAGCACACCGAAGCGACCGTAGGGATCATCGGCGGATGCTGCCGTCCAGAGACTTCCGCCGCTGCAGAGGTCGTAGAGCTCGTTGAACAAGGCCATGCGCAGTGGTTCTGGCAGGGTGCGGCGCTCCAGAACCGGTTTCTGCCAGACGTCGATCTGCTGCCGCCACTGGCCCCAGTCCCGCAGGGCTTCAGCGGCGATCGCAGCGGCATTGTTTCCATCGCTGCCGAAGAAATCGGTGTAACGGCGCAGGGCCTGGGTGCCGCTGGCAAAGGCAGTGACCGGCAGATCCCAGCTGACCACCACAGGAATGTCCAGGCTTTCGCCAGGGGCCAGCCGGCACTTCACCGCCAGGGCTGCACTCAGGGGGTCATCCGACCCGCTGCGGCGATCGTTGTTGCTGTCGGGGATCGAACCATCGGCACTGAAGCTGCCCCAGAGCTCATCGCCATCACCGGCGGGGTTCCATCGACTGCAGCGTTGAATCGTTACTCCCGGCTGCTGGTTGGTGGCCAGGCACCACTGCCCCTGTCCCTCGGCAACCGGGGTTGAGACGTTGCCTTCGAGAACGACTCCTCGAAGGGTGCCATCGTCCACCCAGAAATTACGCTGGCCACGGGTGGCACCGATGGCGGGGGCATAGTTGTGCTCCGGGCTGCCGTCATCGCGGAAGTGCACCTCGGCCGAGGCATCGGTGTTGGTGAACCAACCGGTGGTGTTGCGCCAGCTGAGCAGCAGCGACAGATCAAGTGGCCGGCTGGTGGGGTTGCGCAGGGTCCAGACGAACACCGCCACCGGATAACTGCTCCGCCTGTAGTCGCCCGGGAGAATCGGGCTGAACGCCTCACAACGCACCTCGGCATCGAACACGCCCTCGTAGTGGGTCCAGCTGAGTGGGTAACGGGCGGCATAGGTGCCGGTGCTGTGCTCCGGCGTACTGGCCGGATACCAATTCCAGGCCTGCAGTGGTTCGCCGGCTTCCGGACAGGAGGCATCCGCGCTTGGCTTCACCGCCAATGCATGGGCGCGCCGATGTTGCCCATCGCTTTCAAACAGGGCGAACTGGCAGTCGGGCAGCACCCCGAACCAATGCTCTCCTCCATCGAGATGCCAGAGGTTCACCTGGCCATCCGGAGCACGACCGAAACAACCGGCGCCGAATCCCCCAAGGGGCATGCCATGGTTGGGGCCATCGTCGAGATTGCTCAGATAGCGAACGCTGTAGGGCTGATCCCAGCCCAACCCGAATGGGCGGCTCCAGCTCGCTTCCGGAACCGACCAGGTGTTCGACAGCCCACGGCGACGCAGCAACGCTTTCAACGTCGAGAGACCGAGTGGAGCCATGCCAGGGCTGCAGATCGCTCCAGGTTGGCAGGTTTGAACGTGTCAGCCAGCGGTGAAATCCCGTGGGTTGTCCTCCGCATCCAACAGGGCATCCAGGGTCACGGCGGTGCGGACCAAAGCCTGGTAACGCTGAAGCGTGCGGCGGTTCTGATCCAGCCAAAGCCCTGGGGCACTGCCACCCTCCAGATCGGGGCGATCGGCCTCCAATAGCGGCAGCTCGTCCTCCCGGGCAACCAGAGCCAACAGCAGCTCATGCAAACGCTGGCGTCGTGACACGACCGAACTCATCGGGAGAGGAGCTCCTGCAACCGCCGCTCAGCTTCGACCGATAACTGCACGGCAGCCGCCCGGTAGTGGCGGGCCTGGGTGATGCGCTCCTGAATGTGACCCTGCGCCTCCTCCCAGCCGGCAAGACGGAAGTGGTCGTAAATCCGCTTCACAGTGTTCAGAGGCGTTTCCACCAGATCGTTGTAATCGAGCTCCAGCAGCTGGTCAGCTGGGATGAGGGACCTGGAGGCCTCAAAGGCCTGCAGCAACAGCCGGTGAGACGCCACGGTTTCCTCGACCTGGATACGCATCTCTGGAGCAGGCTGCAGTCCGACCAGATCAGCCAGCGCCTGCTTCACCTGCACCGGGGAACGGATTGAATCCTCCCTCTCCCAACGCATCAGCACGAAGCGCGCCTTGGGGAACTGGCGCAGAACCATGGCCACCCTTGCGGTGTGGGCACTGTTATTGATCAACAACCTGGACCGACCATCTCCGTCGTGGAGCCAGGTGAGGCGGGTGAACCGCAGCCAATGCCGCTCATAGGCACCTGTTGACTGCAGAACAGAGCGACGGAAGTGGAACGAGTAGTCCTGCGGAAAGGCCATGCCGGCCATGTTGGTGTCCATGGTGAGCCGGGCGATCCCTAACTCATCTTCCTGGGGATCGTTCTCAGGCCAGGGCACCGCATCAATCGGCCGCACCGTCGTCATCCAGGCGCGCATCAAAGGGCGCAGCAGGGGTTGGAGCAGCAGGGCCACCTGCGGGGCCACGGTGAGGGAATTGCGGGCGGTGGCCCAGGCCGGATCCGAAGCGAGCAGCTGATGCAGAAACGTGGTGCCGCTGCGCCAGTGACCGATCACCAGCACGGGATCCTGCGGTAGCTGAATCTGTCGAAGCCGCCGTTGGAACAACAGGCTTTGCAGCCAAGCCAAGGGCTCCACCAGCAGTCCGCTCAGACCCATCAGGAGTCTTATGGGCCGGCGACTGAGGGCAGGCCGGCTGAGCTGCAAGCCCTGGAGAAGCACCGAGGGACGAATGCAGCCTGCGGCGACCAGTCGGTCAGACAGCACCCTCAAGCTCAGCATCGGTCGGTCGCCCAAACCTGCCACCAGAATGCATGAATGATCGATGTGATCGGTACCGATGCGGGCGCACCGGCCTCGCTGCCAGCAGCGCAGCAGGCGCTGATCAGGGCTGCCGACCACCTCGCGGCACCGAAAAGACTGCAACCGGCACTGCTTCACTGGCTGGGCAGCGATCAGCCTGAGCTGATCAGCAGCGATGACCCCCGGGATCTGGCCGCCAGCCTGGAGGCGTTGCCGACCACGGAAGCGGTGGTGGTGCTGGCCAGTGGCGATCCGCTTTGGTTCGGCATCGGCCGCAGTCTCAGCGCGCGGCTAGGGGGCGCACAACTGCGCTTTCATCCAGCACCAACCGCACTGCAGCTAGCTTTTGCCCGCATCGGTCGCCCCTGGCAGGACGCCAGCTGGGTGAGCCTGCATGGCCGTGATCCAGCCGTTCTGGCCACTAGCCTTCAACAATGGCCGCCAGCCCTGGGGGTGCTGACAGATCCTCGGCAGGGTGGTGCCGAAACCGTGCGCCGGATCCTTCAAAGTAGCGGGCTCGAAGCGAGCTACAGCATCTGGCTGTGCGAGAACCTCGGCCACAACAGCGAGCGAGTGCTGCAGCTCAAACGCAGCGACCCGTTGCCGGAGAACCTGGCATCACTGCTCACGGTGCTGTTGATCGCAGAGCCGTCCGCGGCACCCCCGCTGGAGAGCCTGCCGCTGTTTGGCCTGGAGGACGGCCTGTTTTTGCAGCACGCAGACCATCCCGGATTGATGACCAAACGCGAGGTGAGAATCCAGCTGCTGGCGGACCTCGATCTGCCGAGACAAGGTGTGCTCTGGGATCTCGGGGCAGGCACGGGCAGTGTTGGCCTGGAAGCACTGCGGCTGCGGCCAGAGTTGAAGCTGATGGCGGTTGAACGACGCGCCGGCGGTGCTCAGCTGATCGAAGCCAATGCAGCACGGCTGGGGGTGACCGCTGCGGCCGTGCTGGAACGCGACGTCGGAGCCCTTATCACCGAGGGGCTGCCGGCTGGCCTGGAGCGGCCAGATCGGGTTGTGCTTGGAGGTGGTGGCCGCAGCCGCGCCGCTCTGCTGATGCAGGTGCTGAACCTGCTGCAACCCGGCGGAGTGGTGTTGATCCCGCTGGCCACGCTGGAGGCCCTTGCGGAGCTGCGGCCGTTGCTGGAACAACAGGGGATGGCGGTTCAGATCAGCCAACTGCAGGCCTGGCGCGGTCAACCGCTCAGCGACGGCACCCGACTGGCACCAATGAACCCAACCCTGATCCTGAAAGGCACGAAATCACACCCATAAATACACGCAATTATCACGGTATTGTGTCATTAGTCTCAATCAACACCCTGTCGCCGACATCGATGCCAAGTCGTCGTGCCTCGCCGGACCGCAGCTCAACCACCCCATCGCTGGGCTGCTTCGGGCCATAGCCCCGACAGGGCAGGGCTGGGCAGACCGGCACCGCCGCTTCGATCCCCACAACCCGGTCCTCCCTGATAAAAACCATGTCGAGCGGTGCCAGGGTGTTGAGCATCCAGAACCGAAGTGGCTGCGGTTGATCAAAGGGGAACCACATCCCCCGGAGCGGTGGCAGAGCCGGGCGCTGCATCAGACCGATGCGCTTCTGCAGCGGCGTCGACGCCACCTCCAGAGCGATGCAGCGGTCCTGGTCGAGACACCAGTGCGCCGTGATCGGTAACTGCTGCGATGCCGGAAGATCCATGCTCAGCTCTCTGCCGCAACGGGGCCAAGGCTGTACCCCCGTCCACGCACCGTTAGGAGAAGCCGCGACTGACCCTGCCCCTCCAGCTTCTGGCGCAGATAGCGCACATACACCTCCACCACATTGCTGTTCGCAGTTTCATCGTTCCAGACCTCCCGCATCAACTGTTCACGGCTGAACACGTGGCCGGGCCGCTTCATCATCACCAGCAGGAGGGCATATTCCCTGGCCGTCAGAGCCAGCTGACGACCGGCCCGCCTCACCTGACGGGTGACAGGATCCAGGCTGAGATCCTGCAACTGCAACTGCAACTGCTGAGGGCGGCGACCCTCCCGGGCCTGGATGGTGCGATGCAAGCGCAGGCGCAGCAGCAGATCACTCGGGCCAAGACCCGACAACCAAAAGTCATCGGCTCCACAGCGCAAGGCGTTGGCACGGGCCTCAACGCTGTCCTGCTCCAGGTCGAGCAGGATCGTCATGGCTCCAAAGCGTTGGCGCAGCTCAGCGATCCGATCAACCTGGTCGGCAGCCAGCACAGCCGCCAGCGGTTCGTCTCCAGCAACCCCACGACTGGAGGTCACTCCCGCACTCAGCCAATCCACGGTGGTGTAACCGGAGGCCGAAAGACGGGGAGCCAACGCCACCGCTGACGTTCCGGCCAGCAGCAGCAACGGCTCAGTGCTCATTCCTTGTCCGGTTTGGCGATATGGGGCAGGCCCCAGCCCAGTTTGTTGCGCAGCACCTGGAAAAACTCGTGGTCGGCTAGACGCACAAAGCGCACCGGGTGATCACTGCGACGGATCAAGACGCGATCCTCCGGCCAGACATAGCAACCGGCGCTTCCGTCCACAACCATCATCAGCCGCTCAGGAGTTGCCGGAAACACCGTGACCGGCTCTCGGTCGCTGAAGACCAGAGCCCTCGAGGCGAGCGAATGGGGTGCGATCGGGGTGAGCTGAAGCACGGGGCAGTCGGGCGTGATCACCGGACCACCGGAACTGAGGGCGTATGCGGTGGATCCCGTGGGAGTGGACAGGATCACGCCATCAGCGGCGATGTCCACCGGCGCGTGGCGTCCGATGGCAATCTCGAAATGACACATGCTGGTGAGCGGCTCTCGGTGCAAGGCCATCTCATTCAGAGACAGGGCCTCCCAGCGCCGCTGGTCGCCGCGCATCACACTCACCACCAGGTTGCTGCGCTCCTCGATCGTCCACTGCTGCGTCAACACCACATCGAGAGCCCGATCCAGATCACTGAGGTAGGCCTCGGCCAGAAAGCCGAGATGGCCGGTATTGATGGTGAGGATCGGTACGCCAAGGGGTGCGGTTTGCCGTGCGGCCGAAAGCACGGTGCCATCACCCCCTAAAACGATCGCCAGGACCATGCCTCGATCAAATCCCTTGGGCACGCAGGCGCTGTAGCCAAGCAAGCGGAGATGCTGGTCCGGGTTGGCGAAACCAACCATTCCACCTGCACTGCTGGCCAGCACCACCTCGTACCCAGCACTTTCAAGTCGCTGCTGAATGGTGCTGGCAGTCTCCACTGCGTGGGACTTGCCATCGTTAACGATCAGTCCGATGCGGGGCACCGATCGCGACCTGCAGAGGCTTGATCAGCTTATGGGAGTCAGAACTGCTCCAGGAAACGCAGATCGCTGGTGTAAAGCCTGCGGATGTCGTCGATGCCATGACGCACCATGCAGAACCGCTCCACCCCAAGGCCAGCGGCAAAACCGCTGTAACGCTCGGGATCGAGACCCAGGCCCTCGAGCACCGCTGGATCGACCATGCCGCAGCCCATCACCTCGAGCCAGCGACCGCGCCACTGAACATCCACCTCAGCGGAGGGCTCAGTGAATGGAAAGTAGCTGGCGCGAAAGCGCACGGGCAGATCACCAAAGAATGCTCTGAGGAAGGCCATCACCGTGCCCCGCAGATGACTGAAGTCGAGGCCTTCATCGATCGCCAGAACCTCCACCTGGTGAAACACCGGAGAGTGGGTGGCATCAACGGCATCTCGTCGGTAGACACGACCCGGAGCCACGATGCGAACCGGCGGCGGGTTCTGCTCCAGATAACGGATCTGAACGGGTGACGTGTGGGTGCGCATCAGCAGGTCCGCACCCAAGTAAAAGGTGTCCTGCATATCCCGGGCCGGATGGTCCTCTGGGATGTTCAGAGCCGTGAAGTTGTAGTGGTCCTTCTCCACCTCAGGGCCTTCTGAAACGCTGTACCCCAGCCCGAGGAACAGATCCACGATCTCCTCCGTGGTGGTGATCAGAGGATGCCGGTGCCCCATGGGGATGCCCGAAGCCGGCGCCGTCACATCGATACTCTCTCTGGCGATGCGTTCAGCCATCGCCGCCTGCTGCACCGCTTCAAGGCGGTCACTCAGCAGAGTCTTCACCTGGGTCTTGAGCACATTGGCCCGCTGACCCACCAGAGGACGCTCATCACCCGGGAGTTTTCCCATCGCCCCAAGCACGCCGGAGATGCGACCTTTCTTGCCGAGCAGTCCAACGCGGAGCTGCTCGAGGGCAGCCGCATCGGCAGCATCGGCGATTTCCGCGGACGCCTGCTGCTCCAGGGCATCCAACTGATCGGTGAGCTGCTGCAGGGTGACCGGGGCGCTCACGGAACAGTGGCGGAGAGCGACTGACTGTAAGCAGCAAGCCCGCTTAGGTTCGCCTCATCCATCAGCCAAGCCATGCGGGTCCTGATCAGCAATGACGATGGGGTCTTCGCCGAGGGAATTCGCACCCTTGCCGCAACCGCTGCCTCCCGAGGCCACCAGGTCACCGTGGTGTGCCCCGATCAGGAACGATCCGCAACAGGCCATGGCCTGACGCTGCAGACCCCCCTCCGTGCCGAGCGGGCTGATGAGTTGTTCGCACCGGGTGTCACCGCATGGGCATGCAGCGGTACCCCAGCCGACTGCATGAAGCTGGCCCTGTGCGAACTGGTGAAGGAAACCCCGGATCTGGTGATGTCAGGCATCAACCACGGCCCAAATTTAGGGACAGACGTGTTCTGCTCCGGAACCGTGGCCGCAGCCATGGAAGGCACCCTGGAAGGAATCCGATCCCTGGCAGTGAGCAGTGCCTGCTTCCAGTGGCGCCAGTTCCAGGCCGCCGCTGATCTGGCCATGGACGTGGTCGAACAAGCCCACACCGACCTGTGGCCGGACAACATGCTGCTCAACCTCAACATTCCGCCCTGCGAAAGCAACGCCATGGGGGCCCTGCGCTGGACCAGGCTTTCGGTTCGCCGTTATGAGGAGCAGTTCAGCCGCCGTGAGGATCCCCGCGGGCGCGCCTACTACTGGCTCTCTGGAGAGGTGATCAACGACCTGGAAAGCGCCGGTGAAGGGCCGCGGGACTGGCCCAGCGACGTGGCACAGATTCATGCCAATGCACCATCACTGACCCCGATCCAGCCGGATCTGTTCTGGCGTGGAGCCCTCAGCAGCCTGCCGACATTGCGACTGAACGATCAGCTTGTGCGATAGATCCGCTGCAACAGCCAGAGCGAGAACACCAAGCCGATCAGGTGTGCGAATAGCACCTGGGTGTTGCTCAGCACCGAGAGCATCTCAAGGGATGTGATGGCCAGGTTGTCCGCCATGCCGCGGCCGCCGATGGCGATGCCTGGGGTTTGCATCGAAGCCTGCACGAACAGACTCCCTGCCAAGGCTTGATAGCCGATGGTGGCCAGGGTGAGCCCGAGCAGGTCCGCCAGCAGTCCTCGTTTCACCAGCCGTGCCGCCTCTCCCCGACTGGGCCGAGCCTCACTGGCGATGGCGCGGCCGGTTCGCACAATCAACCAGCCCTGCCAGAGGCTGAACAGCAGCACAAGAAAAGCCAGGGTGGTGAGCGACAGGCCGGGGCCGAGACCGACGGCCCGTTCCGCATTGCGGGCGAGACTGCCGCCGATGTTGTTGAACAGCAGCACCCCCACTACAACGATGCCAAGCACCACTTGAATCCAGAAGCGGATCCAGCCCATGCGCCGCACCCCGAAAGACAGCTGCTGGAAATCGAGACGATCCGCCATCTCTCAGGAGGTCAGTCGTCCAAACTTGCCACCAAAGCGTCACGCCTGCACCCCGCGTTGATTCCCCTCTGTTCACCGACGGACGCCCGTAAGCCGACAGCGCTAGCCCTGGGGAGCTTCGACGGATTGCATGCCGGCCATCGCCGAGTGATTGCCGAAGCGATCGAGAATCGTCCCGAGAACGTGGTCGCCAGCGTGGTCAGTTTCTGGCCCCATCCACGGGAAGTGCTGTTCGGCGAACCACGGCTGCGGCTGGATCTCCCAAGCGAGAAACTCGATCTGCTCAAACCACTGGGCATCGAGCAACTGGTGCTGGTGCCGTTCACCCAGGAGCTGGCACAGCTCAGTGCCGAAGCCTTTGTTGAAACCGTTCTGTTGGACACCCTGCAGGCCCGCCAGATCGCCGTGGGGGCCAACTTCCGATTCGGACGCAACCGCAGCGGCGACGCCGCTCTGCTGCAACGGGTTGCCGCTGCACGGGGCGTGTCAGTGGGGGTGACCGAGATCGTCGAAGACGCCGACGGCCGCATGAGCAGCAGTCGCATCCGTTCCGCCCTGGAAGCGGGCGATCTGAAAACCGCTCAAGCCCTGTTGAATCGCCCCTATCGCTTCCAGGGGCCCGTGGTGAGAGGGCGTGGCCTGGGTCGCGGCCTGGGCTGGCCGACCGCCAACCTTCGGGTGGATGGCAGGAAATTTCTGCCGGGCCTTGGGGTCTATGCAGCCTGGGCCTGGCTGAATGGCACAGGCGAACGTATGGCGGCCGTGATGAATCTGGGGCCCCAACCCACGGTGGATCCCAATGCACCCTCAGCGGTAGAGGTGCATTTGCTTGATCGCAGCCTTGAGATGGTGGGCCAACAGCTGCTGGTTGAGCCTGTGCTTCGCCTGCGAGGCCAGGTGAAATTCTCCGGACTCGATGCGCTCAGTGAACAGATCGGCCGTGATGCGGATGAAGCCCGATCGCTGCTCTCATCTCAGACCGGTGTCGGGTAAGCGTTCGACAACCCCCAGACAATCAACACTCCGATTCCGCCCAGAAGGACAATGCCCCAGATCAGAACGCGCATGGCGCTGTCGGATCCGCTGTTCTCCATAGCTAGTGGGAATGCCATCCTCCTCAGAGTGCCATGAAAGCCATGGGATGTGACCCCGGCCTCGACCCGCGTGTGGCTCGGCTGATCGACGCCAACCTGGACCGTGCCCGAGAAGGGCTGCGAGTGGTGGAGGACTGGTGCCGTTTTGGGCTGGATCGCGAGGATTTGGTGGTCACCCTCAAGGATTGGCGACAACGACTGGGGCGACTGCATCAGGATCGCTACAAGAAGGCCCGCTCAACCTCGACCGATACGGGTGCCGGACTCGGACATCCGGCCCAGCTGGATCGTCATAGCCCCCGCCAGGTTGTGGCTGCCAACTGCGGTCGGGTGCAGGAAGCCTTGCGTGTGCTTGAGGAGTACGGCCGAAGCATTGATGCACCGCTCGCCATGGAAGCTGCAGCTGTTCGCTATGGCCTTTACGACCTGGAGGTGACCTGCCTGGAGGCCACAGCGGGGAGCAACCGACGCAGGCGACTGGAGGATTGCCGACTTTGCCTGGTCACCAGTCCGAGCGACCGCTTGATCGCAACAGTGGACGCTGCCCTGCGCAGCGGCGTGGCGATGGTGCAGTACCGGGCCAAGGACGACAGCGATCTCGAACGGTTCGAGGAAGCCCGTTCCCTGGCGGAGCTATGTCATCAGCACGGGGCCTTGTTCATCGTGAATGACCGCATTGACCTCGCCCTTGCCGTCGACGCTGACGGGGTGCATCTGGGGCAGGACGACCTCCCCACTGCCGTCGCGCGACGGCTGATCGGAACCGAACGTCTCCTCGGGCGAAGCACCCACAACCTCGAGCAGGTCCGTCAGGCAAACGACGAAGCCTGCGACTATCTGGGGCTGGGACCGGTCAACAACACTGCGGTGAAACCCGATCGGGCCGCCATTGGCAGCGAACTGGTGTCCTATGCCTTGCAACTGAGCGAACGACCGATTTTTGCCATCGGCGGCATCACCTCCGCCAACCTCGATCAACTCACTGGGCTCGGATGTCGGCGGGTTGCCGTCATCGGGGCAATCATGGGGGCCGATGACCCAGGCGCAGCAAGTGTGGAGCTGTTGCGCCAGCTGATGCAACGCTCCTGACCCATGGTTCTGCAACTCAACGTGAATGGTGAGATCCATCGGCTGGATCCCGCCCCTGAACCGCCCAACCTCGAGGCGGTCATCGCCGCTCTGGGTCACAACCCCCAGCTGGTGGTTGCTGAACACAACGGCACGATCGCTCCACGACGGCTCTGGGCCAGCACTCCCGTGGCGGATAACGACACGCTTGAGATTGTCACCATCGTTGGAGGGGGTTCCTAAAGTTTCCGAAACGTCGAAATCAGGCTGTGGCCGTGTCGAAATCGTCCTGGGGACGCCGAATCCTGGCAATCGTCCTGGTCCCTTGCCTCATGCTGGGCCTGAGTCTCGCCATGCCGCAGCAGGCTGATGCAGCCCGGGGTGGCCGCATGGGAGGCGGCAGTTTCAGAGCACCATCGATGCCACGCACCATGCCCCGCTCTAGCGGTGGTTACCGCGGCGGCTACGGCGGTGGTTACGGCAGGAGAGGTGGCTTCGGTTTCCCCTTCATCATTCCGATCTTCGGCTTCGGCGGTGGCGGTCTGTTCGGGCTGCTGATCCTGATGGCAATCGCCGGGGTACTGGTGAATGCACTGCGGGGCGCAGGTTCGGCCCCCGGCATCGGTGGGGCTGTCGCCACCCCGGCGGTGC
Source organism: Synechococcus sp. AG-673-B04 (assembly GCA_003211235.1). Lineage (GTDB taxonomy): Bacteria > Cyanobacteriota > Cyanobacteriia > PCC-6307 > Cyanobiaceae > Parasynechococcus. Next base: position 17,680 of record QCTG01000009.1, on the reverse strand, counting down.
CCAGCAAAGTGAACATGATCCAGCTTCAGGTTGGGCTTCTGGCTGGAGCCAAGGCTCTGCAGGATGACCTCAGAACCCTCGCCAAATCGGCAGACACCTCGAGCTCAACGGGTCTGCAGAGGGTGCTCCAGGAATCGACCCTGGCACTGCTTCGCCAGCCTGATCTTTGGGTCTACGCCAACACCGAAAGCGGCAGCGTGCCTTTCAACACTGCGGAAGCAACTTTCAATCGTTTGTCGATCAACGAGCGGAGCAAGCTCGATGCTGAGGTCACCAGCAATGTGGGCGGTCAGAACCTGAGTGGCACCACCGATGTTGTGGGGGATGCCGATGCCACAAACGAATTCATCGTGGTGACCTTGCTGGTGGCCTCCACCGCAACCGCCCAGCTCAAGGGAGCTTCGACAGCGGAAGAGCTGCGTCAGTCACTGAGGATCCTTGGTTCCACTTCCTCCAGCGACCTGATTGCTCTGGAAGTGATCTGGCAGCCGGAGGGCCGCGGCGATGTTCTCAGCGCCGAAGAACTGATCACGGCCTATCCCAACCTGCAGCATCTCTGATCATCCCCAGGATCACTTTCATCAGGGAAGGCTTCTCAGGCTGAACGCAGCATCCTCAGGGCAGCCATGGCGGCGCCATAGCCGTTGTCGATGTTGACAACGGTCAGTCCTGGGGCGCAGCTGGCAAGCATCCCGTCCAGGGCGGTACGACCTCCCTTGCTCACCCCATAACCAACGGATACGGGAACCCCGATCACCGGCTGTGGCACCAGACCTGCAAGCACGGTGGGCAGAGCACCTTCCATGCCGGCACAGGCGATTAAAACCCTGGCTGTCTCCAGGCGCCGCAACTGGGCGAGCAGACGGTGCAGACCCGCCACCCCCACGTCCATCACCAGATCCACACCGATGCCATGGAGCTTCAGCGCGAGAGCGGCCTCGCTCACCACGGTGCGATCGCTGCTGCCTCCACTGACCACCGCCACCGCTGACGGCCCGTGGGGGGCCTGAGGGAGGTCTCCGAGGCTGAGACAACGTGCCTCCGAGTGAACCTGCACAGCCGGCAGACGACGCGATACGGCCGCAGCCTTATCGCCATCAACCCTGGTCACCAGACCCAACTCACCAGCTGCTGAGAAGCTTTCGAGGATGGCGATGATCTGATCCACCGTCTTGTGTTCGCCCCAGATCGCTTCCACCATCCCCAGGCGGCGGCGGCGGTTCAGATCCAGGCGGGCATCCTGCACTGGATCGATCACGGATGGGACGGTAGCTCTTGCAGCAACAGCTCTCCCTCAGCCAGAAGAGGGAACAACGGAGCTGCACTCGCAGGTCGGTTCAAAGCCTGATTCACCTCCGCTTCAAACAGGGCCTGAACCCGGAGCACCTCCGCTTCAGGAATGGCTTTCCACTGGTCTCGGCTGGCCCAGCGGATCAGAAGCACCCCCTCCTCGCGGTCGGGGTCCCAATAGAGAGAGCGATGTTCAAACCCCTCCTGCTGCTCAAGCCAGGGCTGCCAGGTCCGCGCCTCGGCCTGCAACCAAAGGGTGCGCTGGACTGCGGGCACCTGGAGGCGGAGTTGTTCAATCACGGCACCCATCGCCACTGCCGGGGACGAAAACCCGAGCAGCATGGCCAACAGCACGGCAAAAGCGCGATTCATGCCTGACTCAGCAGGGCCACCGCCTGGCAGCTGATGCCCTCCTCCCTGCCTTCCGGCCCGAGGGTTTCGTTGGTGGTGGCCTTCACTCCGACGGCTTCGGCCGGCAGGCGGATGCGGGCCGCAAGATTGCTGCGCATCGCCTCGATGTGAGGCTTGAGCTTCGGACGCTCGGCGATCACCACCGCATCCACATTCACCACAGCCCAGCCCTGCTGTTGCACCAGCTCCACCACCTTCTCCAGCAGCAGCAGGCTGTCAGCCCCCTTCCACTTGGGATCGGTCGGCGGAAAATATTTGCCGATATCCCCCAGGGACAGAGCACCCAGCAGGGCATCCATCACGGCATGCGCGAGCACATCAGCATCGCTGTGGCCATCCAAGCCCAATCCATCGGGATGCTCCAGGGTCACCCCACCAAGAATCAAAGGGCGGCCCGCCACAAGCCTGTGAATGTCGTAGCCGTTGCCGATTCTGATCTGCATGGCGGAGGGATGAGGCTCTTGGGCCATTGTCCAGCGGGCGTAAAGATCGGGCCGCCGCTCGCGGGTGCGTTGCTCCCTATGCTGCTGTCGCCAGGCGTCGATCGCTGCATGGTTCCCACTGCGGAGCACATCAGGCACCGCACTGCCGCGGTACTCAGCAGGACGGGTGTAGTGGGGGTGCTCCAACAGCACGGCACTGTGACTTTCCTCCACCAGTGATTCCGCAGTCCCCACCGTTCCTGGCAGGAGGCGCACCACCCCATTGATCAGGGTCATTGCCGGGAGTTCGCCGCCGGTCAGCACGAAGTCGCCGATGGAGATTTCCTCGTCGGCCAGAGAGCGGATGCGCTCGTCGAAACCTTCGTAGTGGCCGCAGAGCAACACCAACTGATCGTGCTCTGTGGCCCAGCGCTGCAAATCAGCCTGCTGCAATGGTTGTCCCTGGGGAGACATCAACAGCACCCGGCAGCGCTCGCGACGGGGAATCGCTTCCACGGCCGCAAACACAGGCTCCGGCTTGAGCACCATCCCGGCTCCGCCGCCGTAGGGCACATCGTCGACCTTGCGGTAACGATCGGTGGCGAAATCACGGGGGTTGTGAAGATGCAGCTCGGCGATGTCATTGCCGAAAGCACGCCCGATAACGCCGAGTTCAGGCAGAGGTGCAAAAGCCTGGGGAGCCAGGCTCACCACATCGAGGCGGTAGGGCGCCATTGCAGTTCAGGCTGCGGGCTTCGACACCCGTCGGATGTCGGTGCAGAAACTTCCCTGCAACGGCACCCCCTGGGAATCCACCGCCGTGGTGCTGCGCAGGCGCAGGTTGGCTCGGGTGAACCAGATCCTCTCCTGAACGACGCTGCCGTCGGAACGCGACAGGTTCAATTCCATGCTTCCGTCTGGCCAGAAGCGCCATTGCCCTGCGTTGGAGCCATCGATGCTCAACCCGCCGTCTTCAGCAAAGGCCAAAGCCGTTGCTGCCCCGTCGGGCGCCGACACCTGCAGCTGGCCTGGGCCATGGTCCGCCGTGGCCTTAAATCCAACGACCAACTCTCCCCGTTCACTGCTGTGCCAAGCGTCGTCACCGCCGCTGGATAGCTCAAAGCTGCTGCGCAGGCTCATCCATTCACCGGCGCAGAGAGCCAGAAAAGCAGACGGATCAGTGGGGGGAAAGGGTTGATCGCTCATAGCCGCATCCTCTCAGCCGACTTCACCAGCTGGACATCTTTCAAAGGAAGTTAGGCGTCCTGGCCGTACCCCAGTTCCGCCAGGCGGGCGGGCTTGCTGCGCCAGTCCGGCACCACCTTCACGAACAATTCGAGATACACCGGACCATCGATCAGGGTCTGCATCTGCAGCCGGGCCCCCTGGCCGATGGTCTTGAGCATCGCGCCTCCCTTGCCGATCAGAATTCCCTTCTGGCTTTTGCGCTCCACCAGCACCGTCGCCAACACAGCGGTGCGTCCGGAGCCGGACCCTTGTGCCGGCATCTCCTCCACCCGGTCGATGGTGACCGCAACGCTGTGGGGCACCTCCTCGCGGGTGTTCATCAGCACCTGCTCGCGAATCAACTCCCCCAGCAGAACCCGCTCCGGCTGATCGCAAACCATTTCCGGCGGATAAAGCTGCGGACCACAGGGCAGCTGCGCTGCCATCGCCGCTGTGAGCAGCTCACATCCATCACCGTCAAGGGCACTGCAACGGTGGACAGGCCACTCGGTTTCAGCCAGAAGCTCCGAGTAGGCCGACCCTGCCTCGTCCTGACTGGCCAGCGGAACCTTGTCCCATTTGTTCAACGCAACCAGCACCTGCAGAGACTGCTGGCGCAGCAGATTGACGATGAAAGCATCGCCGCGGCCGGGGCGCTCACACCCCTCCAACAGCAACAGCACAAGATCCACTTCACCAATGGCGCTGCGAGCGCTTCGCACCAGCCGCTCCCCCAGCAGGTGATGGGGCTTGTGAATCCCCGGCGTATCCAACAGCACCATTTGTGCCTCCTCCGTGGTGAGGATGGCCCTCAATCGGTTTCGCGTGGTCTGCGCCACCGGTGAGGTGATCGCAACCTTTTCTCCCACCAGTTGATTCACCAGGGTGGATTTGCCCACATTGGGGCGACCGATCAGAGCGATGAAACCGGAGCGATGATCCTTCGGTCGCGGAGTGGAAGCCATCCCATCAGTCTGAGTGGTCAAGGGAGTGCAGCCATAGCCTGTCCGGGATCGATTGAGCAGCCATGGCAGATCTGCAACCCAGTTTTCAGCAGGCGATGGAGATCACTGCGGCCTGGCTGCAGAACTGGGAAAGTGAAGAGATGACCGATGAAGTCCTGGCCGACCGCATCGGAGAGATCGTGGCCAGTCGCGATGGAGCTCGGGGCTTTTTTGTTGTGAGCCTCGCCGGAGACAGCGCGCTGATGGACCGTCTTCCTGATGCCGTGGTTGGGCAACTGCGAAATGGCGGCGAAGGCGTTGTGGACCTCAGCGTGCGCAATCTGGCCATGAGCAGCGCCATGGCTGTTCAACATCGCCGTTCGGGCGACAGCGCCCAGCTGGCCGGTTCCGAACGGGTCACCGCCCGCTGCACCGAACTGCTTCGTCAGTTGGAACCTTCCCTCGTGAAGGAACGGCTGGAGCAACTGCTGGCGGCTGCCTTGGACAATCAGGGAGAGGACGTCGCCTTTCTGAAGAAATGGGGCTACGACACCGAGCAGAAACAGGCCATCGGAAAAAGTGTTTATGCCGTGGCTGAATCCTGAGAATCAAACACAAAAAAGCCCCGGATGAATCGGGGCATGGTGAATGAGATCTGGAGAACTGAAATCAATCGCGACGACCGCCGCCGTTCAAAACAATGATCAACCGCAGGATGAAGATGAACAAGTTGATGTAGGTCAGGTACATGCTGAGAGCGCCTGCCAGGTACTGATCGTCCCGGTAGGAGCGGGGCATCGTGTAAAAGTCGACAAAGGCGGCCCCCACGAACAGAACGGTGCCGAAACCGGCAATCATCAGCTCAAAGCTGGTGCCGTGGAACATCGCTGGAGCAAAGATTCCACCGATGAATTGCACCACCATCGCCAGAATCAAGCCAACGAGCCCAAGACCGACAACACCGGAAAGAGCCTGGCCCACTGAATCGCTCATACGGCGACCAACGATCGAGGCGATAACAAAGGTGACGCCGGTGGCCAGTGCGGCTGTACCGACAGCGCCGATCCCCGCTACTGCACCCGCCATGGCCACCAGACCACTGAGGGTGAAACCGGTGATCAGGCTGTAAACCGCAAGCAGAGGCAGAGCTGTGGAATTGTTACCCTTCAACGCCACGTTCTGGGCGACGAAGAAGAGAACAAGGTTGCCGATCAACGCCACCCAGAAGAGAGGCGTGAACAGAGGACTACCGGAAGCGAGAAGGGAAATACCTCCAAGAACGCCTACCGAGGTGAGAACCATCCCCCCCCCGACATAGGGGAGAGCTTTGTTGACCACATTGGGTCCCACAAGCGCGCTCGATTGCGCGTCGCGGATGGCTTCTTGAAAATTGCTGCTAGCTGGCATATCGACCAGAACACAGAATACTTTTATCACTTTGCCAGCTATAACAAGGGTTTGGGGTGTGGATCTCCCTATCGACGCTGAATCTTGGGCGTTTTGCGCTCATCGCGACGGGCATAAGCCTCCACCACCCGCTGAACGAGGGGGTGACGCACCACGTCTGCCGAGGTGAGACGACACACCGCGACACCCTCCACACCCTCAAGCACGTCGGAAGCCTCCACCAGGCCACACAACTGGGATGGCGGCAGATCCACCTGAGTGATATCCCCGGTCACCACCATCCGCGAGCGTTCGCCAAGTCGCGTGAGCACCATGCGCATCTGCGCTGGCGTGGTGTTCTGTGCCTCGTCAAGGATCACAAATGCATCGCTGAGGGTGCGCCCGCGCATGTAGGCCAGTGGAGCCACCTCAATGACACCTTTTTCGAGCAGCACGCCCGTCTTCTCAGGTCCCAGCAAAGAGTGCAGCGCGTCGTAGAGAGGGCGAAGGTAGGGATCCACCTTCTGTTGAAGATCCCCGGGTAGAAAACCGAGACGCTCTCCCGCTTCAACCGCAGGGCGGGTAAGAATCAGTCGTTCCACCTTGCGCTCAGTCAGCATCCTCACCGCCAGAACAGTGGCGAGAAAGGTCTTGCCGGTGCCAGCCGGTCCGAGGGCGAAGGTGAGGTCGTGGCGTTCCATGGCATCGACATACTTCTTCTGCCGCAAGGTGCGAGGACGAAGCATGTTGCCGGTCTGACTGCGGGCCAGCACCTGGTCATTCATCGCGGCATGGTCGTCGCCTCGGCCGGTGTTCAGAGCACCCAGAGCCGTTTGAAGATCCACCGGCGTCACCGACTGCCCCTCCTGCCAGATCGGGCGCACCAGTTCAACCACCGCAGCGGCTCGCTCGATCTGGGTCGGCCGGCCGGTGATGACCAGCTGAAGACCCCGCAAAACCGTTGCAGCTCCAGTGAGAGCCTCTAGGCGATGCAGGGTCGATTCCGCTTCACCGGCAAGAGCCAATGCAGCGTCGGGATCAGGGAGGTCGAGAACGAAACGGCTGCGCTCGCCGTCGTCAGAGACCGGAATGATCAGCCCTCGGTGGAGTCGGAGGCATCGGAGCCGCTGGAGTCGGACTCAGCAGCCGCTGCAGCCTTGGCCTCAGCCGCATCCTTGGCGGCCTGCTTGGCGTCCGCTTCACGCTTGGCAGCCTGTTTCAGCTTGCCGACGGTTTCGGCCGATCGGACGGTCTTCTCGAGAAGTCCACCACGCTCAAGAAGAGTCCGCACAACATTAGTGGGCTGTGCACCCTGGCCGAGGCGCTCACGAATAGCCTCGGTGTCCAGACGGGTTTCCTTGGTGCGGGGGTTGTAAAAACCAAGCTCCTCAAGCGGACGCCCGTCGCGGCGGGAGGTGCTGTTGCAGGCCACGAGGCGGAAGCTCGCTTCCCGCTTCTTGCCGAACCGCTTCAGGCGGAGCTTGATCATCGTGGCCTTGGTGTGAAAGGTGGTGGGTGAATCAGGCAGTGCCGCAACACTTGCCAAAGGTCAGCATACCTTCCGGACTAAAGGTCTCCGAAGCCACGACGTTTCTTGGCTGGCTTCTGACGCTTCGGCGGGCCGCCCTTGCCTCGCCGGCCAGCAGCTTGGCCTTGGCCGGGCATGCCGCCCATCCCGGGCATTCCACCCATACCCGGCATTCCAGGCATGCCACCCATACCAGGCATCGCGCCATTGCTCATCTGCTGCATGAAACCCCGCATCTTCTGGAAATCAGCCAGAACCTTGTCGACTTCGGCTGGCTGATGACCGCTCCCCGTCGCGATGCGACGCCGACGGGACGGATGACCCGCCAGCAGATCGGGATTTTCCCGTTCCTGTTCCGTCATCGATCCGATCATTGCCTCAATCCGCTTGAGCTGCTGTTCTCCCTGCTTGAGCATGCCGTCATCAAGCTTGTTCATGCCCGGGATCATTTTCATCAGTCCCCCAAGCGATCCCATCCGCTTGATCAGACGCATCTGCTTGACGAAATCCGAGAAATCGAACGTCGCCTCCTGCAGCTTCTTCTGCATCTTCTCGACGTCGGCGAGCTCCACCTCCTTCTGGGCCTTCTCGACCAGCGTCAGCACATCCCCCATGCCGAGGATGCGGCTGGCCATCCGCTCCGGGTGAAAAGGCTGCAGCGCCTCAACCTTTTCACCGGTGCCGATGAACTTGATCGGCTGACCGCTGACCTTTCGGATCGACAGCGCTGCCCCGCCGCGGGAGTCCCCATCGAGCTTGGTGAGCACCGCACCGGTGATACCGACCTGATCATGGAAAGCGCGGGTGAGTTCCGCCGCCTCCTGACCGATCATTGAATCCACCACCAGCAGCACCTCATCCGGCTGCACGGCGGTACGGATCCGCACCATCTCACCCATCATCTCCGTGTCGATCTGAAGGCGGCCGGCCGTGTCTACAAGCAACGTGTCGAACCCTTCTGCCTTCGCCTTGGCCAGACCCGCAGCCGCGATATCCTCCGGTTTGGCCTCAGAACCAAGGCTGAAGACCTCCACTCCGATTTGCCCACCAAGGGTCCGGAGCTGCTCAATGGCCGCAGGACGGTAGACATCGGCACCCACCATCAGGGCACGGCGGCCCTGATCTTTGAGATGCAGGCCAAGCTTTGCGGTGGCCGTTGTCTTACCGGCTCCCTGCAGGCCGGCCATGAGCACAACCGTCGGAGCTTCGGAGGCCTTGGCCAGGGGAGCGTTATCGCCTCCCATCACCTCCACCAGCTGCTCATGCACCACCTGGATGAACTTCTGGTCCGGGCTGACCCCACGAACCACTTCGGCGCCGACGGCCTTCTGCCGCACATCGGCAACAAAGTCTTTGACCACCGGCAGGCTCACATCCGCTTCAAGCAGCGCTCGACGCACGTCTTTCAGAGCCACCTCGACGTTCGTCACGCTGATGATGTCTTGGCCTCTCAGCCCCTTGACCGCATCTTCAAAGCGGGCTGACAACTCATCGAACATCGGGGCGGCTCAACGGATTTGATGACCTGATCGTAAAAAGCGACGCCACCCCGAAGAATCAGCCCTGCGGGATGTACGCGGTCAGCCTCCACTGATCGCCGTCGCGGCCAAGGATGTAAGTGATGCTCAGGCTGCCTGGCTTGGTTCTGCGAACCACTGCGCCGGATCCATCGGTTGTGCTGTCGCTGTAGGCCACCTCGGCCTTCAGTTCAATACGGCGCGGCTGGCGACTCACCACATCCAGTGCCGTCACAGAAGCTTCAACCACTGTGGTGTGACCGGCGGCGACATCGGCCGCCCGCTCCTGATCCACGCGCTCAATCAGCCGCGGCCGGGCCGCCACAGGCAGGTCTGAGGGCTGACCTTGAAGAGCCCGGGCCTTGCTGTCGAGCCAGCCCTGAATCAAGGCCCTCAGCTGTTGCTCATCCGGTTTGTCCGCAACAAGAGGCGCAAGTGCTGTTCCGGGCGCCGTGGTTTCAGATCGGAGGTTGGCTTGCGGTTGTGCTGGGGAAGGCTTTTCAGCAGAAGGCTTCTGCGGTGGTGGGATTGATTCAGAGGAGGGTTGCTCCAATGACGGGCGTTGCTCCGGCTCAGCAAGCTGATTGCTGTTGCGCTGCACGGCGAAGACGAGTGCAGACAACAGCGCAAGTCCGGCGGCGCCGAGTGCCCATGGCCTCCATTGACGTGTTGTCTGGGTCGCTTGATCTACGTCCTCAGAGTTCGCTCCAACACGCAGTTCGTCACGGTCTGAAGGTGCCGGATCTGCCGATCCCATCCATTCCGACGGGAAAGACATCCCACCGATGGTGATCCCACCTGTCGAGACTCCACTTGAAGTCACACCACTTGTGAGAGCTTCACCGGAGCTGGCACTTTGACGATCGAGTCGATCCACGTAGGCCTGAACATCCCTGTCTGCGAACCAGGCATCGAGGTCCACACCGGCAGGATCGACATCTCGATGCCCCGGCATGACATCGCGCTCGAGCCAGACCCTGCAGTACTCACACTGGGCTGCCAGGTCATCGCCTGGATGGTCAGATAACCAGCGCAACAGTTCAGAGTCCCTGATCGAGCGGAAATGGTTCGCTGCTTCGGCCACGTTGCCCAGCAGCAGATCAAGACAGCCGAGGAGCGGCATTGGGTCCAGATCGATCGTTGATAGCCGCTGCACTTGCTCGCGGGCCTGTTCGATCAATTCCGGCTTGCGACGGGAGAAACCTGCTGCGGTGAGTGCAAAAACCGCCAGGAAGCCGGCCTCGCCAGAGCCTTCTGCCTGCCAGCTGCTGAACAGATCGATCTGCTCCTGAACGGTGAGGAAACAACGGATCTGCTGGAAGAAGGATTCGAAATCGGCGTGGGTCATCGCCGAGCTGTCGGCAAGAGACAGCTGACCTTCCAGACCACCGCGTTCGCGCACGAGGGCGTCCAGAAGAGCGATGCCCTGATCGTGATCGGACACCGCACTGAGATCGCGGCTCAGCAGGTCCAGGATCCGAAAAGGGAGCAAGGACTTCAGTTCACGCTCCAGCACAGCCTCCTGATCCGGAAGTTTTCCCATGCGCTGCTGAAGCTCGATCCCATCGCGCAGGAGCTGCGCGGCGGATTCATAACGGCGCTGTTGTTGCTCAGCCTCCGCTGCCGCTCGGCAGGCCAGAGCGGCGACCAGGGTGAGATCCGACTCACGGCCACTTCCAAGCGCAGGGGTCTGAGGGGGCTGCAGCCCCTGGCGTGCGAGCTGGAAAGCCTCCTGAGCGGCCCCGGCTTCCCAGAGCAGGATCAGGCCAGCCACTTCATTACTGGCCGAAAGATCCAGTCCGACGGTTTCGTTGGGATGGGATTCACTCAGTGCAAGCAGGGCTGCTTCGTACTCAGCCCGTGCTGCTGCATCCGTCAGCAGATCAGCAGACCGTCGCAACAGCGTTTCCCGTTGAACGATCACCTCATGGGTGAACCCCTGATCAGGAGGACTGTCGCAACGGCTCTGAAGACGTCGAAGAATCGCGTCAGCCTGAGCCGAAGGACTGACGCCCAGAAGTCTGAAGTGATCGATGGGCAGATCCACCGGCGAGTCCCCAATCGAGGCGGACTTTAGTCAGTGTCTGGGGTTTTGCCCATTGGACATCCGTTGGCCTTTAAAGTTCTGCCTATTTGAAAGGACTGTCATGGGTCAGGACCTTGCGGTCGACACCGCTCCCATCAGCAGCGCGGCCGCCGGTCCTCACGCCGAACGTCTCTCAAGCCTGGTCAGTGGCCCACGAGCCACAGTCGACCGTGACACAGGTCTTGCTCTGTACAAAGACATGACCCTCGGACGCCGTTTCGAGGACAAGTGTGCAGAGATGTACTACCGGGGCAAGATGTTTGGGTTCGTGCACCTCTACAACGGCCAGGAGGCCGTCAGCACAGGGGTTATCGGCGCGATGAAGCGTCAGCATGACTGGTTCTGCAGCACCTATCGCGACCACGTGCACGCCCTCAGCGCCGGGGTTCCTGCCCGTGAGGTGATGAGTGAACTTTTCGGCAAGGAGACAGGTTGCAGCAAAGGTCGCGGCGGCTCAATGCACCTGTTCTCCAAGGAGCACCACCTGTTGGGCGGATTTGCCTTCATCGCTGAGGGGATCCCGGTGGCGCTGGGATCGGCATTCACCAGCCGGTACAAGCGGGATGCTCTGGGCGATGCCTCAAGCGATTCCGTCACCGCTGCCTTCTTCGGTGATGGCACCTGCAACAACGGCCAGTTCTTCGAATGCATGAACATGGCCCAGCTCTGGAAGCTGCCGATCATTTTTGTGGTCGAAAACAACAAGTGGGCGATCGGCATGGCGCACGATCGAGCCACCAGTGATCCAGAGATCTGGCGGAAGGCGGCTTCCTTCGGCATGGCCGGTGAAGAGGTGGACGGTATGGATGTGCTGGCAGTGCGAGCCGCTGCCGAACGCGCTGTTGCACGCGCCCGAGCGGGGGAAGGACCCACGTTGCTGGAATGCCTGACCTATCGCTTCCGTGGCCATTCCTTGGCCGACCCCGACGAACTTCGCTCGGAACAGGAGAAGCAGTTCTGGGCGCAGCGAGATCCGCTCAAGTCGCTCGAGAAGGATCTCACTGAGGCTGGATTAGCCAGCGCAGATGAGCTTCGCGCCATCGAAAAAGAAATCGATGCAGTGATCGGCGACTGCATCGATTTCGCTCTCTCGGCTCCCGAGCCGGATCCAGCAGAGCTCACGCGTTACATCTGGGCCGAAGACTGAAGGCTCAGATTGGGAAACTAGATCCCGCTGGGAAGCCGGCGGGTGAGGTTCCGCAGTTTTCTCAGGGCCTTCAGCTCCACCTGACGGACCCGCTCTCGAGACACCTCCATCAACCGACCAATTTCGGCGAGGGTGTGGCGCTCCTGACCCTCGAGACCGAAGCGCATTTTCAACACGTGCTGCTCCTGCTCGCTGAGATGGCTGAGCCAGCGCCCCAACTGCTCATGGTGGATGCGCTGCTCAACGAGATCGAGCGGTTCTTCAAGCGATGAGTCAGCAATCAGATCGCCCAGGAAACTGCGACCTTCCTCGCCGTTCACCGGTGCATCAAGACTGCTGGTGGTGAGTGCTTGTCGAAGCAGCGAATCCAGTTCATCAAGAGGGATGTCCATCGCTTCTGCGATCTCAATCCGGCTTGGCATGGCTCCAAGCTTGTGAGCGAGATCAAGACTCACCTTCCGGATCGTCGTCAGGCGCTCACTGAGATGGACAGGGAGACGAATCGTGCGGGACTGACAGGCGATGGCGCGCGTCATGCTCTGACGAATCCACCAGAACGCATAGGTGGAAAACTTGTAGCCACGGGTGGGGTCAAATTTCTCAACGGCCCTCTCCAGGCCCAGGGAACCCTCCTGAATCAGGTCGAGCAACTCAAGACCTTTGCCCTGATATTTCTTGGCAACACTGACAACCAGGCGGAGATTCGCCTTCATCATTCGCTCTTTGGCACGGCGACCTATCCGCAGCATCCGGCGCTGCTTGCAGTCGAGCTCACCATCTTCGAACGTTCTTTTTCCATCCTCGGTGAGGGCCATCATCGACTGGACCTGGTTGCCGAGTTCAATTTCTTCGGCGGGGGTCAGCAAGGGAATGCGACCGATCGTTGCCAGATACCAACTCACGGGGTCGCTGCTGCGGCGCCGCTGGGAATCGATGGGTTTCGATGCTGAGGAAACCATTCGCGCTGACGCCGATGGGGTCAGGGAACTTTCTTACGAAGAGACAAAAAATCGATTTGTTTTCACCATCCCTTCAGATTCAAGACAGCAAATCGAAACACTTCAACTTTCCAACAGATTTGCCAAGCCGAAATCTCAATGTTCAAAAATCAATGTTTTGCTTCGACCAACAACACACCGTGATGAATGAAACACAATTGAGTGAAAAATCAACAAATAATGCCGACTTTTTTGATGTCAGGTTCTGTGCGATGCAGCACCTTTTGATGTCTTGCTATCCGGGCGAAGGCCCCCTAGCCCCCGAGAACTCACACTGGTGAAAGGACGGCACCCCCGATGAGCAGCCTCACCCGCACCTCCGACTGCCCTTCGACCATCGCTGGACAAGCGGCCCTGGAGCGTCTGCGCCACTGGCCCGGCGAGCATCGCGTGGCCGTGGGGCTTTCAGGAGGAGTGGACAGCTCTTTGACCGCTGCTCTTCTGGTGGAAGCCGGCTGGGAGGTGGAAGGGCTCACCCTTTGGCTGATGAGCGGCAAGGGGGCCTGCTGCGCCGAAGGACTTGTGGACGCAGCTGGCATCTGCGAACAACTGAACATCCCGCATCACGTCGTTGACACCCGGGCAACGTTCCAGCAAGAAATCGTCAATCGGCTGGTGGATGGCTACCGCGATGGGGTCACACCGCTGCCCTGCTCCCAGTGCAACCGCTCGGTGAAGTTCGGCCCGATGCTGGACTGGGCATCCAACGAGCGTGGCCTGCCACGCATTGCCACCGGTCATTACGCCCGCGTCCGCCATGGCGGAGATCACGATCGCCATCAGCTGCTGCGTGGCCTTGATAGCCGCAAGGATCAGAGCTACTTCCTTTACGACCTCCCGCAGGAGGTGCTTGGACGCATCGTTTTCCCACTGGGTGAGCTCACCAAGCCCGATACCCGTCTCGAAGCGCAACGCCACGGGCTGCGCACAGCCAAGAAACCGGAGAGTCAGGATCTCTGCCTGGCGGATCACCACGGTTCGATGCGCGCCTTTCTCGACGCCTACCTCTCGCCAAGGGATGGAGAGATCGTGCTGGCTGATGGCGCCGTTCTGGGACACCACGACGGCATTGAGCACTTCACGATCGGGCAGCGCAAAGGGCTGGGGGTCGCCTGGCGGGAACCGTTGCATGTAATTCGACTCGACCCCTCCATGAACCGGGTGGTGGTCGCGCCGCGAGCGGAGGCAGGCCGACGCAGCTGCACCGTGGGCGAGATCAACTGGATCTCCATCGATCCACCCCAGACGCCAATCCGAGTTGAGGTTCAGGTGCGCTACAGGAGTGCCCCGGTGCTGGCAGAACTCAGTCCAATTGCCGCCACAGCCGACGACGCCCAAAGAGAGCGACCCCATCGTGGCCAGCTGGCGTTTGAAGAGGATCAGTTCTCCATCGCACCAGGCCAGGCAGCCGTGTTTTACGACGGTGAACGGGTGCTGGGCGGCGGCCTGATTCAACGGGAGGGCGATCAGCCCACCAGATGCACATAAGGCGACTTGTGGGTGCGACGTTGCAGGTCGGCCACAGCAACGCCCTCGACACCGGATAGCAGCAAGCGCTGCACCGTTCCGTCCGCCCTCACCACAGCTGTTGGGCCGGTGTTCCCAACGCTCAGAAGATCACGTCCGCTTTCGATCGCACGCAGCTGGGCCAACGCCAGAAACTGGCGCTGCAACAGCTCCGGGTATGGATCGAGATTGGCAATGGTGAGCAACCATTCCGCTCCGCCCGCTGTCGCTGCGGCGAGAGCGCGTCCATTGCTCAGTTCGTAGCAAATCGCTACCCCGACGGGACCAAACCCTGTCGCTGTCAATCGCGATGGGAAGCCCGCCTCCAATCCGCCAACGGCCGACAATCCTTGGGTGAAGCCTGGTGGCAACGGCGGCAACCATTCCCCAAGAGGAACCAACCGATGCTTGTCCAGCAGGGGCTGTGGCCGTGGCTGCTCCGGCACCGCCAGCAGGAGGCTGCTGCGCTGCTGGCCCCGCACCCAGCGGAAGCCCCCACTCAGCAGAGGCAGTGGGATGCCTTCAGCTGGAGGAATCCAGTGGGAGGGAAGAGTTCCCTCCGGTGCCACAAGAGCCTCAACCCCGAGGCTCTCAGCCTCTTGAAGGGCCGCAGAAAGCTGCTGGCTGAATTGCTGTTGCCGTTCCGGACTGAACTTCTCCCGTGTGGGAATCGCCGGCTGCCAGACCCCCAGCCTGAGCCCGCCGCGAGACTCCGGAGCTGCCAGGAGCTGGGCACCGAGAACATGCACCAAGACAAGGCTGACAAACCAGAGTGACCAGCCCTGTCCACCCCTGCGACTCACCTGCCATAAACCCCAGCCCCACCACAGTTGCAGCGCGGCCAAACCTCCACTGCCGAGCCATCGTGCCAGCCCTGCAAGGGGACGATCCAGCGGCAGGACACTGCCACTGAGACCGATCCAGAACAACGGGGAACCCTCCAGAACCAGCTCCGATGCGGCCCACAGCACGGTGAGCAGAAGAACGCCAAAGGGAGACCAGAGCCTGCTGAAACACCATCGGGCCAGACCTGACCAGACCAGGAGCAACAATGCCGCTGCAACACCACAGATCAACCAGACCGTGAGGGCAATCGGAAGACTGAGAGCAGCCGGAATCCCCATCCAGGTGAGGGGATGCAGAGCCAGCAGCCAGCGATGGCTGATCAGAACCGCCAGCAGCCCCCAGAGAGCGGCAACCCTGGGACGCGTCGCCACCGACCAGAGCAGGGCAAGCGCAGGCACCATCAACAACGGGCCTGCGAAGGCGGGGGCCGCTCCAGCCAGAACACCACCGAGCAGACCGCGCAGCAGCACCTGTGATCGGACATCGCCCATGGTCAGCTGGAGTGGGCAACGGCATCCTGGCCCCAGCATGCACAAACAAACGATGGATGCCGCCAATCCGCTTCAGCAACTTCTGCTTCGCGGTCTCGGCACAACAACTCTGGTGGCTGATCGCCTCAGGGGTGTCAGCCAGGCGTGGGTCAGCAGTGGTCGCCTTGATCCGAGCGAGGCTTCAGCCCTTGTGGACGACGTGATGAAAGCCCTGCGAGGGGAGACCCCGGAACTGGAGCAACAGGCCGGGCGAAACCTCGAGCGCAACCGCGACAACCTGCTGCAGGACATCGGCTTACCAAGCCAGCGCGAGGTGGATGAACTGCGAGGACGCATTGATCGGCTGGAACAACAGCTGCGTCAGCTCAACAAAATCGACTGATCGCCATCAACTGATGATCCCGTCCAAGGGTCAGAATTAATGCGATACGAGTCATTAGACGTGCGCGACATCATTATCAGCTCAACAATCTTTGTTTGCTGCCTGCTTCTGGCGCTGGTCAGCCAGCTGGTGGCCCCATCCACAGTGACGGCGGCCCCCAGAGGGGGAACAACCACCGCTGTTGTGAGAAGTGTTGGCTCAGCCGCAACCCCACGGCCGCTGTTCGAGCTCGACCCCGAAGATCCCAATCCAACCTTGTTCGCCATGGCCCCTGACAACACCAGCGCTGACGTTTCCGCACTGGGTGGACCGCTGGAATCCGCCGACACTCGCATCACGGCCAGTGGCCTCAAGATCACTGAGCTGAACGTTGGCGACGGAGCCGAGGCTTCTGCTGGGCAGACGGTTGAGGTGCACTACCGCGGCACTCTTGAAAACGGCAAACAGTTCGACGCCAGTTATGACCGTGTGACCCCGTTCAGCTTCCCACTGGGTGCCGGTCGGGTGATCAAGGGATGGGATGAAGGCGTCGTGGGCATGAAAGTGGGCGGTAAACGCAAGCTGGTCATCCCCCCTGACCTGGCTTACGGAAGCCGCGGTGCAGGTGGAGTGATTCCTCCCAATGCAACTCTGACCTTCGAGGTGGAATTACTCGACGTCAAGAAGTGAGCGGCGGCTAGGCTCCCCCACATGTCGTTTTAATCCGAACCGATGCTGCGCTCGGCCCTCACCGCCATCGTCAGAGCATTTCCTGCCACAGTTGTGGAAGCTCACTGCGATGGACCCTGTGGTGTCTATGACCCCGCCTCCACTCGTGTTGCAGCGGAAGCGGTTCTGTCGATGACCAAAAAGCTGAAGGCCATGGAGGCCCCTGCAGCAGGCGATGCCGCTGCTCTTGCGGCCTTCAACAATACCTTTGGTCGCTACGTGGCCATCAAAGAGGAAGAGGCTCAGAAGACTAAGAAGGAGCTTCTGATCCTTTGGACCGATTATTTTAAGCCTGAACATCTCTCCACATTCCCCGATCTGCACGAGACCTTCTGGAAGGCAGCCAAACTTTGCAGTGCCTGCAAGGTGAACATTGATCAGGGCAAAGCAGAAGAACTAATGGCAGCCGTTGAAAAAGTCCATGGCATGTTCTGGCAATCCAAGGGCCGCAGCGATGCATGGGTCACCGCATCCTGAGCCCGCAGCTCAGTTCAATCACTCCCCGACAGCAGCAGGTTTGATCGACCTGCTGCTGTTTTTTTGTGGCCGCCGCCTTTTGATGCAGGTGCAAGGTCGTTCGATGGAACCAGCTTTGAATGCGCAGGACAGGGTTCTGGTGAAGCGGTGGGATGTCGACATCCCACCGCCATTGGGGCACATCGTGGTTGCGTTGCATCCACAGAAGCCGGATCTGCGGATGATCAAACGTCTGCGACGTTGTGATGCTGCCGGTCTTTGGTTGGAGGGCGACAACCCGGCTGAAAGCAGCGACAGCAGACAGCTGGGCTGGA
>QCTG01000008.1 GCA_003211235.1 Synechococcus sp. AG-673-B04 | reverse complement strand
CGGCCGCTGGCATGCCTTTGCCCCAGCGTTGTCGGTTCCTCTGGCTGCCATGGCCTGGACGCTGCCGCTCCAGTTGCTCCATTTCGGCTCCACTCCCCTTTATGCCCTTATCGCCAATCTTTTGGCTGCACCGCTTCTGGCTCCCCTCACGCTGTCGGCCCTTTGCCTTGCGCTGCTCTCGTTGTTCGTGCCCTCAGGAGTTCTGCTGTTGCTGAGCTGGCCTGTTTCTCAGCTGGCGGGTTTGCTGATCGCTTTTGTGCAATGGATCAGCCATTGGCCGGCAGCCAGGTTGCTCACCGGTTATCCCCAGCCCTGGGTGGTGGCTCTGCTGGCTCTGGGTTTGATCCCATGGCTGGTGCCGCAGCTGATTCATTGGCGCCGAATGGCACTTCTGCCGCTGTTTGCATCCGTGTTGGTGCAGGGTTTGGTGCAGTGCCGAGACGAGCTGGTGATTGTTCAGAGGTTCGACAATCACTGGCTGCTGGCGCGGCATCGCGGTCGCGGCGCATTGATCAGCACGGCCTCTGACGCCCATGCTTGCCGGATGGCGAGGCGACTCAGTGAGGCGCACGGCCATGCGCGGTTGGATTGGGTGATGGTGCTGGATCCTGTGGCGACGGATGCCCAGGCCTGTTGGCGGACGTTGGCACGGTGGGTTCAATCACCGCAGTTGGGACACCCGCCGCTGGCCCTTGGCCAGCAACTGTTCAGTGAAGGCCTTGCGCTTGAACTGCTGGCAGATCGAGGCCAGCCGATGCTGCTGCGTATCGGCGCACAACGCTGGCGGTTGTTTCCAAGGCCGCAGGCCCTTTGGGCTGCACAGCACTCAGCAACCGGCGTGCATGACGCCTCAAATCACAGGATTTGGTTGGGTTTTCAGCCGTCGCCCGCACAGCGACGCTGGTTGGAGAAGAACTCTGTTCAGGTTGGCCACTAGGATTGTTTGACGCCTGATGGCGTGTGGAGAGGTGGCAGAGTCCGGTTGAATGCGCACGACTCGAAATCGTGTAGGGGTAATACCCTCGTGGGTTCGAATCCCACCCTCTCCGTTTTAATAAGCTGCAAAGGCTTCGTTTTGTAAAGGGCAATTTGAAAGCGTGGTCTTTTTTTGAGCGCTCACTTCTGCTTTTCGAAGTCTTTGAAAGCGTATTTTTGAGATGAAATTAATCGGTGAGACGACTTTTTGTGGTCTCTCAATCAAGCTTAAAGAGGAAGCTTTATCAAATCAATTATGTTTTCAGTCAAAAGTCTGGTGATATTGTTACGTAGAGAGGTGAAATATCTTGATTAATCCTCCTGGAGTGTTTGCTGATGTCTGAGCGAGTCTTTCTGCTGATGACTGCCGGTGCCCTCTTGGGTTAGTCAAGAGGCAGGACGATGGTCTCGCTTATGAGCAGCAACGATCCAAAGGCGGATTTTCGCAACAGCAAGAAACGGCCCAACAAAACTGCTGCGAAGTCCGCCGACCGGCCGAATTGGTTCCGTGGTGCGCTTTGGGTCCCTGTGATGAACCGCGAAAGTTGATCCCTTCCCTTGGGTAGGCGCTAAAAAATGCGCCTTTTGTTGCTTACGGCTCTTTCGCCAAAAATCGAGATAGGGCGACTCAGGAAGCAACAGCCTCGTCTGAATCGTTGCTCAGAGAGCTGAGATTCAGGCACTTCTTGTCAGAAGAATTTGCTTTCTGCTCTGCTCTGGCAAGTCTTTCCACCAAATGAAGAGTGTCATTGGCAGACAATTCACCGTCTTCGCCCCACTTGAGACTGGATAAGTCGGGGGGGCACATCGGAAGACTGAGCTCACTGGAATTGGACACTAAAGGCATCAGAGCAGCTGTTGTGTCGATGCCCTGGCAAAATTTATGGAAGAAATGCTGAAGGATTGTTTATAGCGATACGCAATCTTTATTTTTCAGCCCAATCAAAGGCTTTGATCATTTGCTTCCTTAGTTCAACTGTTGATTTGTATGCATCCTGTAGGTTCTTCGCAGTATTTGGATTTTTCTTTATTAAGTAAGAGAGATCCTGTAAAACGATGTAATTCAAGTTCATTGCGAGCATGCATTGAGCGTTTTCGCAATGATTTTGTCTCGTGTCTGTGTATTGCGAAACCACCTCTTTAATGTAGGTGATGAAAATTTTATCTGATTGATCAGTCTCCAAGACTTTCTCGAAGTCCCAGCCAAGCTTACTTGCCAGAGAGCGGCATTCTGCGATTGCCGCAAGGGTGTGATCGTTCTCCCTGAAGTTTTTTTTGATAAATGTGGCGATATTGGAGATGCAGAATTGCATCCCATATTCCATGCTGTCTCGCGTTTCCAGCTCGTCTTGAACCCGTTCCCAGACAATTCGTGCAATGCGATCATCGGGGTCCATTGCAGAAAGTTTGGCTAGCTCAAGAGAGCGTGATTCGAGCTCATTGGACAAATCATCGCTCATCTTGGTCGTTGGCTACGTCTCTCGAGTGTTGATTTTATCAGTCAATTTGCCGTATCGATGATGAATGTGCTCGTTGATGATTTCCAATGCGAATGCGTTAAGTATTGGTGTCTTGTTAGGTCTTGTTCGCATGCGGCAAACATAAATAAAGGGATGGATTGCTCCATCCCTGATCCATCTCGAACTGTTTGATTATCTCGCGTTATTGCGAAGCTGCAAGGTGCTCAGCGGTTGCGGCGCAGCGTTCATCACTCATGGGGGCAATGCCCATGTCATTCATTCTTTGATCTCAGGGATTGAGATGTGATTCCGTCTTTTTCAAGCGCCTTGGCATGGCTCTGCCAGTCGTCGATGGAAATGCTTGGGCAGTCATGCCAAAAAGCTCCTGTCGCATCAGTGCGACAAACTCAGGAGTCCAGGGACTTCCGATTATTTGTTTGAGTCTTGCTCAAGCTCAGGGCCTTGGGAAAACTCCGAGTAAAGCGCCGCGGCTTCTTCGGGCATTCCATGGTTCCTCAGTGTTTGCGCTCTCTCTTCCATCCAGACCCCTGAGTCTCCCCAGAGCTCACACTGGAGGGTCTTCTGGAGCTGCTTTGTATCTTTGTGATACATAGCTTGAACTGTTTTTTAGGTTGTAGGCAGCCTCCCCCTGAGAGTCCAGTGGAGATTCTCAGCTGCACACATACGTCGTAGAAGCTGGGGCAATGTTTTGATTCGCGGGATCCTCTCGCAGGGATGTTTCCTCCAGTCAGGAATCAAACTCCTTGCGCTTCCCATCCTGTGCTGAAGGCGTACACCGCTGTATTGCAGGGTGCTTTGACCCAAGTTCATGGGAACAGATCTTTCAATGAGACGTCAAACAGTATTGACAAACAACGTTCTGAACTGTCTCAGCAGAATCTTGCTCAACTTGAGTGCACCGACACCATTTCCGTTGTCTTCAGGAGTGAAACAGCAGCACAAGGCCTTGTTCGATTTGGTGAAACTCCCGCTCTTCACGGCTTAGATCGAGCCCCACCAGAAGCCCTTCCTGTAAAGCGTCTTCAAAGGGTGGTGTTAATGGAGGCTTCGCGTCGAGCAGAAGGGCTGCGATACCCACCGCCGTTGCGTGCCATCGGAATCGATCGGTCATGCCGATGTCCGGTTCATTCAAAGCCTCCTCGAGCAGGCTGTTGATAGTGAGGTTGGTGCTGGACATGTCCATCAGCATCGTGTTCTGCCGATGAAGTCGCAATCCTCTGAGAGGGTTTGTAGCGTTAAGCGTTGATACGACTCATGGCGCCGGAGATGGAGGGCTTTCCACGGCGCGTTGCTCTGGCGCACGAATGGTTCACGCCACGGTCCACCGGCGGCGCCGAACATGTGGTTGAAGCCATTGATTCCCTGCTGCGGGAGCAGGGAATCGAGCCCCAGCTGGCCGCACTGGTGGATGGTGAGTCGACCCGTCCAGGCAGCTGGCTTTATGGCCGTGAGGTTCGCACCAGCCCCATCCAGCAGTTGCCCTGGGGTGTCAGCCATGTGCAGCAATACCTGCCGCTGTTGCCAATGGCGATCGAACAAATCGATCTGGGTGATGCTGATCTGGTGATCAGCAGCAGCCACCTGGTGGCCAAGGGGATTCTCACCTCTCCCGAGCAGTTGCATCTGAGCTATGTGCACACCCCTGTGCGCTACGCCTGGGATCAGATGCACGCGTATCTGGAGCGGTCCGCATTGGCCCGTCGTGGCCTGGGGCCGCTGATTCGTTGGCAGCTTCACGTCCTGCGGCAATGGGATCAACTCAGCGCCCAGAGGGTGGATGTCCTGCTGGCCAATTCACGCTTCACTGCCCGGAGGATTCGCAAGGTCTGGGGGCGTTCGGCCGAGGTGTTGCATCCGCCTGTGGCGGTGGAGCGATTTCGCTGGGATACCCCACGGGATGACGTGTACCTCTGCCTGTGCCGACTTGTTCCTTACAAGCGTGTTGATCTTGTGGTCGAGGCGTTCAATCGCCTCGGACTGCCGTTGCTGGTGGTGGGAGATGGCCCGGAACGCCGCAGGCTGGAGGCTTTGGCTGGTCCCACGGTCACGTTGTTGGGGAGTCAGTCACAGCAGCAGGTGGAACTGTTGCTGTCTCGCTGTCGGGCGTACGTCTATGCGGGAGTTGAGGATTTCGGGATCGCACCTGTGGAGGCCATGGCGGCGGGAGCTCCGGTGATCGGTCTCGGCCGTGGTGGACTTTTGGACACGGTGCGTTGTGCGGCATCCGGCGTTGAAGAGGCCACAGGGGTGCTGTTCCCGGATCAAACGGTGACGTCGTTGGTTGAGGCTCTCCGCTGGTTCGAACAGCGACGGTTGTGGCGTGAGCTTGATCCAGCGGTTCTGCGTCAGTGGGCGGAACGGTTCCGACCTCAAGCCTTCGCGGAACGGTTTCAAGCCACCCTCAGCCGTGCCTGGAGCGAGCATCAGAAACTCTGTGCCGTTGCTGCGAGTGACCCTGGCGAGATGCCTGAGCTGCGGAGGTGACGTTGAGTGTGTTGAGCCTAGGAATGAGCCTTTGACCGTGGCCTCCCGGCCCTCCCTGCGCCAGACGGCGGATCTTGCCCTCGGCCGCGGCTCTTATCGCCCCCATCTGGCGGTGATTTCTGCCCCTCCATCAATGCTTCCAGCAGGAGCGTTGATTGGTCAGCAAAGTCGCTTTGGTCGGGTGCTGAAGCGTAGTGGGGATATCGCATTTTCCTTGGCGGTACTGAGCCTTGGCTCGCCGGCGTTGCTGTTGTTGACACTGCTGGTGAAGCTGAGCTCACCAGGCCCCGTTTTCTACGTGCAACGCAGAGTCGGACGGGGCTATCAGCGTTTTGGCTGCATCAAGTTCCGAACCATGCGTCCCGACGCTGACGCGGTACTCGCACGGGTCCTGCAGGACAACCCAGCTCTTCGGGCTGAATTCGAGCGGGATTTCAAGCTCAAGCGTGACCCTCGGATCACCCCCATCGGCCGTTTCCTGCGGCGTTCCAGCCTGGATGAACTGCCGCAGTTTTTCAATGTTCTGCGCGGCGAGATGAGCGTGGTGGGTCCGCGCCCGATCGTGGACAAGGAATTGAACCGCTATGGCCCCTACATGGATGAAGTGGCGGCTGTGCGTCCTGGTCTCACAGGTCTCTGGCAGGTCAGCGGACGCAACAACCTCAGCTACAAGAAACGGGTGAAGCTTGATCTTGCCTATGCCCGGGGACGATCGTTCTCCCTCGATCTGGCGATCATCCTGCGCACCTTCGGGGTGTTGCTTTTGCCGATGGATCGGGGCGCTTACTAACCCAGACCCAACAGGATCAGCATCCACATCCCTTGCAGCCGCAGGTTGAGTAGGAGAATTTTTTCGACGGATTTTTTGGTTGCAGCCGGCTGATCCGCTGCCAGCAGCGGTTTGTTGATCCACCCCCGGCCATAGCGGTTTCTGCCCCCAAGCCGAACCCCGGCGCAATGGGCGTAGATCGCTTCAGATCGTCCTGCATTGGGTGATGGATCGGATGAACCATCGCGTTCTGCTGCAAGAACCAGACGCCACCACTGCGGCCAGGGGCGGCTGACGAGTGGAAGTGTCGCCATCACCAGCCTGCAAGGCAGCCAGGTGAGTGCATCATCCAGCCGAGCTCCAGCCGTTCCCAGCCAGCGCAGCCGGCCTTGCCGGTAGCCCAACATTGAATCAAGGGTGCTGCTGGCTTTGAAGGCCCAGGCCAACGCCAGGGGGCCGGGCGCCGCGCTGTTCAGCGACCACAGCAGGCAACCTGCGGCCATCCAGGCCAGCGGCGCGAAGATGCCATCAACAGCATTCTCTGAAGCCGTTTCCGCGCATGCCCTGATGATTCCCGCTTCATCAAGCTGTTGAACATTACGGCCCACAATCCAGCTCAGGTGTTTGCGTGCCGATGTCAGCTCGGTTGCTCCGCTTGGCGGCAGAGCCTCCAGCACTGCCATGACGCTTTTCCGCAGGCTTCGACCGGCAAGAGCACTGGCCAGAGCAACCACAAGCAACGGCCATCCCAGGGGGGGCACCTGCTGCGTCAATCGCTCCACGAACCACCCAGCCAGTGCACTGCCGCTGATCAGCAGCAGGGTGATCAACAGGCCTGCGAGCCGCAGCTGAAGGGGACGTTTACCTGCCCAGGGCTCCAGCCGTGCTCGCAGCGCCTGGATCCACCAGCCCATCACGACAACTGGATGGGGCATCCACAAGGGATCTCCAATCAGCAAGTCCAGCCCCACGGCGGCGACAACCGCCAGAACCGGGGGCTGGATGGTCAACGGATCAAGCGTCCTTCAACCAGCTGAACATCGAACGCAGGCCCTTGCCCACCTTCTCGATGGGATGTTGCGAGTCACGGTCACGCACCTTCTTCATTTCGGGCTTACCAGCTTCGCATTCGGCTACGAAGTTCTTGGCAAAGGTGCCGTCCTGGATATCAGCCAGAACGCGTTTCATCTCAGCCTTAGTATCTGCGGTGATCACGCGGGGGCCGCTCACGTAGTCACCGTACTCAGCGGTGTTGGAGATGGAGTCGCGCATCGATGTGAGACCGCCTTTCACCATCAGATCCACGATTAGCTTCACCTCGTGCATGCACTCGAAGTAGGCCAGCTCGGGCTGATAGCCGGCTTCCACCAGGGTCTCAAACCCAGCCTTGACCAGTTCAGACAGACCACCGCAGAGCACGGCCTGCTCGCCGAAGAGATCGGTTTCGGTTTCCTCTTTGAAATTGGTCTCAAGGATGCCGGCTCGGGTGCCGCCGATGCCTTTCGCGTAGGCCATTGCCAGGCCGCGGGCTTGGCCGGAGGCGTCCTGTTCAATGGCAAAGAGAGCAGGTACGCCCTGGCCGTTCTGGTATTCCCAACGCACGGTGTGACCCGGTCCCTTCGGAGCGATCATCACGACGTCCACATCAGCGGGGGGCTTGATCAGCTCGAAGCGGATGTTGAAGCCGTGGGCAAAGCTCAGCACCTTGCCGGCGCTCAGGTGGGGAGCGATCTCCTTCTGGTAAACGTACTTCTGGAATTCATCGGGCAGCAGTACCATGATCCAGTCAGCTTTGGCGGAGGCGTCGGCAACGCTGAGAACCTCCAGACCGTCAGCCTTGGCCTTGTCCGCCGAGCGGCTTCCTTCATAAAGACCAACCACCACGTTCACGCCACTGTCTTTGAGGTTCAGTGCGTGGGCATGGCCTTGGGAGCCATAACCGATGATCGCGACGGTCTTGCCGTTCAGCAGACCGAGATCGGCGTCGAAGTCGTAGAAGAGCTGTGCCATCCGGAGGCGGGCTTGCGGAGCAGTGCGATGCACGAGCTTACGCAGGGGCCGCACCTCTTGATCAGGCTTCGCTGGGGTGGGCGATCACGCGGTCGATCAGGCCGTACTCCTTGGCTTCCTCTGCGCTCAGGAAGTAGTCGCGGTCGGTGTCCTTTTCGATCTTCTCGAAGCTCTGGCCGCTCATGTCGGAGAGGGAGCGGTTGAGCATCTCCTTCATTCGCAGAATCTCGCGCGCTTCAATTTCGATGTCACTGGCCTGTCTTCGGCTGGTGCCGCCGAGGGGCTGGTGAATCATGATTCGGCTGTGAGGCAGAGCCACACGTTTTCCCTTGGTGCCGGCGGCCAGCAGGAAAGCACCCATGGAGGCTGCCAGTCCCACACAGATGGTCACCACTTCACTTTTGACGTACTGGATGGTGTCGTAAATCGCCAGGCCAGCGGTGACGGACCCCCCTGGAGAGTTGATGTACAGGTAGATCGGTTTGCTGCTGTCATCGGCGTCGAGATAAAGCATCTGGGCAACAAGACTGTTGGCGATGCTGTCATTCACTTCAGAGCCGAGAAACAGGATCCGCTCTACCCCTAACCGGGTGTAGATATCGACCCAGCGCTCCATCTGGCTGCCGGGCAGGCGGTAGGGAACGCTGGGAGTACCGATCGGCATGGATTTGACGGAATGAAGAGGGTGCTGAAGCTGGTAACGATCAGGAGGCGTTGCCGCCGGGGAGGTCTTTGCGACTACTCAAGACACGGTCGATCAAGCCGTACTCAACGGCCTGTTCCGGTGTGAGGTAGCTCATCCGGTCGGAATCTTGGCTCAGTTCCTTGACTGAGCGGCCGGTGTTGTTGGAAAGGATCTCCAACATCGCTTGCTTGTTGTGCAGAACTTCCTTGGCACGGATCTGAATGTCCGTTGCCTGGCCCTGAGCACCGCTGCGGGGCTGGTGCAGAACGATGGATGCATTGGGAAGCGAGGCTCGCTGTCCCTTGGTGCCAGCCGAGAGAATCACGGCTGCCGTTCCCATGGCCTGGCCGATGCAGATGGTGTGCACCGGCGGCTTGACGTACCGAAGGGTGTCGCAGATGGCAAAGGCTTCCGTCTCGAAGCCGATGGCATCACCTGAATACCAACTGGTGCCAGTGGAGTTGATGTAGAAGTAAATGGGCTTGTCTGGGTTATCAAATTCCAGATAGAGCAGCTGCGCAATAATCAGTTCCGTGACGTCGATTCCCATCTGACGCTTCGCGTCGTCATCGGAAAAGAGGGGCAGTCCGAGATACACAATGCGCTCCTTCAGAAGAAGCGAAGGAAGGTCTGGGGGCGGGGTCCGCATCACGGCGCTATCGCCGTAATAAGGGGCTGAAGTCGTCATCTACCGCGCTTCGACTCGGAGTGGCAGGAGCCTAGCGGGGGCCTTCTGCCTTGGTGCTGTTCGCCTTGGACGGATTGCCCCTGCTCTTGACTTTGGATCCTGCTGCTGCGGTGCCGGTTCCAAGACGAGCAAACACCATGCGACCCGTCGGGGTCTGGAGGGCGCCGGTGACCACCACAGATTTGCGCTGACCGATCAACGGCTTGGCTTCGTTGACGACCACCATGGTTCCGTCCTCGAGATAGCCAACTCCCTGGCTCTGCTCCTTGCCTTCCCGCACGATCTTGAGATTGAGCTCGTCCCCTGGTTGAACCTCGGGTCGTAAGGCGATCACCAATTCGCTCAGATTCATCACCTTGAGCTCTTTCACCTGGGCCACCTGGGCCAGGTTGAAGTCGGCAGTCACCAGGGTTCCGCCGGTGTCTTCGGCAAGCTGCAGCAGTCGGTCATCCGTGCCGTTCCCGTCGTACCGGGTGCTGTTGATCACCAGCCTGCGCCCGTAGGTCTCGCGGAGTTCCCTGAGCAGCTTGAGGCCGCGGCGACCTTTGGCGCGCTTCTCAATGTTGGTTGAGTCGGACAGCTGCTGCATTTCGTTGATCACCGACTCCGCAACGATCACCTGACCCTCGAGCAGACCGCAGGCCAGCATTCCCCTTACACGGCCATCGATGATCACGCTGGTGTCGAGAATCTTGGCTGTGGCCGGTGTCAGTACCCCATCGGCCACCAGCAACGCCTCGCTGCTGGCGGGATTCAACAGTCGGAGCAGCGTGCGGCCATGCACCTCGGCCAGATTGCTGCCAAGGATTCCGAAGAACACATTGCTGACCACCGCCAGCAGCGGCTTGAGCAGAACAACCCCACCGGCAAACGGAAGCAGCAGCACCGGCAGGAGCAACAGATTGGCCACCAGCAGGCCGAGGATCAACCCCAGGGCACGGCTGACCAGCAGGTCGGTGGGCATGGTGCGCACCTGCTGCATGAGCCTCACGCGGATCCGCTGAAACACGAGCCCGGCCACAAGACCGATCCCTCCACCTGCAGCTGTGAGAATCAGCCTCAGCTGTTCTGCGTCGGTGTCTGGCTTGACCAGCTGTTCGGGAAGAAGGTGGATGCCGAGCCAACCGGCGGCTGCACCGGACCCAACAAACAGCAGCAGGATGAGCAGATCCACCATGGGTTCAGGTTTGGCAGCTCAATCCAGGTGTCCGCAGCATGCCTGATCCGATCCCCCCACGCAGCGCTTACCTGCATATTCCCTTCTGTCATCGGCGTTGCTTTTACTGCGACTTCGCCGTGGTTCCCCTGGGGGATCGCGCTGGCAAGGAGGCCGGGCCAGGCAGCGCTTCGATCCAGGAGTACCTCAGCCTTCTGCATCTGGAGATCGCAGGCGCACCAACGGGTCCACCCCTTTCAACGGTGTACATCGGTGGGGGGACTCCCTCGCTGCTCCTGCCTGCACAGATACAGGAACTCTTAACTGCGCTGCGCCGACAGTTCGGTTTTCAGCCAGGTGCGGAAATCACCCTGGAGATGGACCCGGCCAGTTTTGACCGTGCGCGGTTGGAGGCTGTCCTGGCTTCCGGAGTGAACAGAATCAGTCTCGGTGGTCAGAGTTTCGACGATGAGGTGCTGGCTGAACTGGGGCGTCGGCATCGTCGCGCTGATCTTCTTCAGGCCTGCAACTGGATGGATAAAGCTCATTCATCCGGGGAGTTGCGCTCCTGGAGTCTGGATCTGATCCAGAACCTGCCGAATCAGACCCTGGCGCACTGGGATGGCCAGTTGGATCAAGCCCTGGCCAGTGGCGCACCTCACCTCTCGATCTACGACCTCTCGGTGGAGCCCGGTACCGTCTTTGCTCGACTGGCGGAGCGGGATCAGTTGCCGCTGCCGGAGGAGGACCTCGCGGTGGAACTGCTGGCGCGCACCAGTTCACGACTGGCTGCGGCAGGGCTTAGCCGATATGAAATCTCGAACCATGCCCGACCGGGCCATGCGTCGCGCCACAACAGGGTGTATTGGAGCGGCGGTGGCTGGTGGGGGTTCGGGATGGGTGCGACATCGGCTCCCTGGGGGGAACGCCTAGCGCGTCCCCGCACACGGGAGGGGTATCGGGCTTGGCTGGCGTCACCCGACGATGCATTGGTTGGACAGGGCATGCCAGCGGACGATCGCCTGTTGGTGGGTTTGCGGCGGCGGGAGGGTGTTGACCTGTCGGAGTTGGATGTGGATGAAGCCGCTCGTGCGTCCCTTGAACGTCGCTGGATGCCGTTCATCGAAGCTGGGTTGCTGCAGCGCCGGGCCGGTCGATGGCAGTTGCGCGATCCCGAGGGGATGAGCCTCAGCAACCGGGTGATGCTGGAGGTGGTGTTGTGGTGGGAGGACCTGGAGGGGCCTTAAGTGTTGTCCTGATTGATGTTGGATCCGGTTTGGTCTTCGATCCAGGTCTTCAGGGCGCTCACAAACAGCTTTTGGCCATTAACTAGTGCAGGGCTGAACGGCGGTTGCCGAGGCGTCAAACCCAGAAGGTCTGCAGTGACCCGCACCTGGCCATCGCAGTCGCTGCCAGCTCCGATGCCGATCGTGGGGATGGCGAGTGTCCGACGCACCTCTCCGGCTAGTGCTGCTGGCACATGCTCCAGCACAAGGGCGAAGCACCCGACGGACTCGAGGCTTTCGGCCTGTCTGAGCAACCGTTCCTGACTGATGCGGTCCTCTGCCTGGCGTCGGTAGCCCAGGCGATGAACCGATTGGGGGGTCA
Source organism: Synechococcus sp. AG-673-B04 (assembly GCA_003211235.1). Classification (GTDB taxonomy): domain Bacteria; phylum Cyanobacteriota; class Cyanobacteriia; order PCC-6307; family Cyanobiaceae; genus Parasynechococcus. The sequence goes on along the minus strand of QCTG01000008.1, from coordinate 18,300 downwards.
GGCCCAGATGCCCCATCACCGGAATGCCCATGCGCACCAACCGGTCGATGACCTCAATAACCTCCGCCTCCGCCCCCTCCAGCTTTACGGCCGCTGCCGGTGTCTCCTTCAGCAGCAGACCGGCCGCCTCAACAGCCTTTGCCGCGCCGCATTGATAACTCAGAAAAGGAAGATCACAGATCAGCAATGGTTGTTCGGCCGGTGCTGCTTGGAATCCCCGGCTGACGGCCAGGGTGTGATGCCGCATCTGCTCAAGCGTTACGGGCAGGGTGGTGGCGTGACCAAGGGCCACCATGGCCAGGGAATCACCCACGAGCACAGCATCGGCGCCAGCCTGTTCAACTATGGCGCCAGACAGGGAATCCCAAGCTGTGAGGATGCTGATGGGACGTCCGTTCTGCTTGTGACGGATCAGCTCGTTGGGACGCAAAGGGAGGGGATTCCTCGGAAGCTCATTGCTAGCATCGCCAAGACTCGGGCCATGCGGTTCGGACGCCCAAATCTGGTCAGGACCGGAAGGTAGCAGCCACACGGGATGCTCCGGACAGGCGTGGATTCCGGGTCACCCAAATGTCTGCTTCGGTCCTGAGAGCTCAGGACTCGTCGTTGATTTGCTGTTGACGCCGACGCAGAAATTCGGGGATTCGGGCCCCGTTCTCTTCCTCACGACGCTCTGGCTGATTGGTGACGGAGCGACCGCTGCTTCTGCTGGGGGCGTACTGCTGGCCATGCTCGAAACCGGTGGCGATCACCGTGACGTGAATCTCTCCTTCGAGTGCTTCGTCAACCACGGCACCGACAATGATGTTGGCTTCTGGATCGACCACGTCGTAGATCACCTCTGAGGCGGTGGTCATGTCTTCGAGCGTCATGTCGCGGCCGCCGCTGATATTGATCACACAACCCTTGGCGCCATCGATCCGCTCGGTCTCCAGCAGAGGGCTGCTGATCGCAGCCTGGGCCGCCTCCACAGCTCTGGAGCGGCCCGATCCGATGCCGATGCCAAGCAAGGCTGTTCCTGCCTCGGTCATCACCGAGCGGACATCGGCGAAGTCGACGTTGACCAGACCTGGGCAGGTAATGATGTCGCTGATGCCTTTGACGCCCATGCGAAGCACGTCATCGGCCGTGCGGAAGGCTTCCTGAAGCGGTGCGCCGGCGATCGCCTCTCTGAGGCGGTCGTTGGGAATGACGATCAGTGTGTCCACATGCTCGGCGAGCCGGGCGATGCCTTCATCGGCCTGCCGCATGCGGCGACGGCCTTCGAACCCGAATGGTTTTGTGACGATGCCGACGGTGAGGGCTCCAACCTCCCTGGCCACTTCAGCCACCACAGGAGCGGCACCTGTTCCGGTGCCACCCCCCATCCCTGCTGCGATGAAGACCAGATCCGAGCCCTGCAATGCATCGTGCAGTTCTGTCCGGGATTCTTCAGCTGCCTTCTGGCCGATGGTGGGGTTGCCGCCGGCACCGAGGCCCCTGGTCAGGGTCTGCCCCAACTGAAGCCGATGTTGAGCCTGGGACTGGATCAGGGCCTGGGCATCGGTGTTCAACACCCGATAGGCCACACCTTCAAGATCGCTGATGATCATTCGGTTCACGGCATTGCTGCCACCACCGCCGACCCCGATCACTTCGATCTTGGCGCTTTGACTGGGTTGAATTCCCATTGCCTCGAAAGACGTGCCGTTCCCCATCTCCATCTTCGAGGCTGAGCCATGACATTTCGCTGCATTATGTCCTGAGTGGCCGAAAGCGTCTGCGATCAGGCCAAATCCGACGTTTCGTCAGCTTCCGACAACCGTTGGTCAGGATGTTGCTTTCGCTGGTAACTGAATTTCAGGGCGGTCGGGGTTGCTGAGATCAATCACAGCCTTCTGGCCTGAGATCACAGCCTTCGGAAGATTGAGGCTCAGCTGCTGGATGGCATCGATCTGACGGTTGAGCAATGCGATGTTGCGACCGAGGTCGATTTCGCCAAGTTGCCCGCAGCGCAGCTGGATGGCGCCATCTGAGCGGAGAACAATCCGCTCGAGATGACTGTCGAGCAGCGATTGCTCGCCCAGCAGAGTCGCGATCACGTCCCTCCGGGATCGACTCCAGCCATCAACGACGATCTGGGTCGTCGGCGAAGGTAAGGAGACCGAGGGGTTCGGTTCAATCCAATGGCCCTCTGCGTCCACCAGTCCAAGGGCGATCCCGCCAGGGATGCGACGCGTCGCCCTGGCCACCGGGTTTTGCGTTTGCATCTGCACCTCGAGCCGTGCCGGGAAGATCAGGCGCCGAACCCGAACCGACTGAACCGGTAGATCGCGACTCAGTTGGCGCTCCAGTTGAGCGGGATTGATCTCCAGCAGGGGTTTGGGAAAGCTGAACTCTCCGGCAGCAGCCACACCCTCCGGGGCCAGTCCACTTTCGCCGAGCACCATCACCTGACTGGTCCCCTCCAACGTCCAACCGAAGCGCAGGAGCATCCAGCCCAGGCTGCCGCTCAGCAACAGAAGCGCCAACGTCCGCCAGCTGTTGGCAAGGAGCTCCTGTCGCTTCTGGCGGCGCAGAGCCCGACGTCGTTCCAGCTGGGGGGAGCTGACCTTCAAAGGTCGCAGCGCGCCCGCGCCATCAGTTCGTCACCCCAGTTTTTGGCGCGCTGGGCATCGGAGAAGGGCACATCCATCTGCAGATTTTTTCCAACCAGCCTCAGACGACATTGCCCCTGCGATTCCTTGGTGAGCGGCGCTTCACCGGAGGCGAGCGCCATCAGTTCCACCAGCTCCAGCCGGCAGATGTCGAAGTCGCCTTGATCCTGAAAACGACCCGCTTCAAAGGAACACCAGAGGAGATGTCCATCTTTCAACTGGGCACCTCCGCAGCCGTCAAGCTTCATCAGCTCAGCACCAGTGGCCCAGGTGCGGAACAACGACTGACGTCGACGCTCCAGCCACCCGAGGGATGCGAGCAGCACGAAAACCAGCAGCAGCGGTAACCAGAGCAGACCGTGAAGCATGCGTCAGTCCTGACCAATTCTCATCTTCCATTCATTCTCCGGCGCTTTGCACCAGTTCATGCACGAGCTGTTCGAGTGTTACGCCACTCGCGGCCCAGAGCATGGGGTACATGCTCTGGCTGGTGAATCCCGGCAGGGTGTTGATTTCGTTGAGCCAAAGCTGATCGTTGGCTTCGTCGTAAAAGAAATCCACCCTTGCCATGCCTGTCACACCAACCGCTTTGCAGGCCTGGATCGCCTGTTGCTGCACCCGTTCCTGCGTCGCTGCCGGCAAAGGTGCGGGCACCAGTGTTTGGCTCAGCCCTGAGGTGTATTTGGTTGTGTAGTCGTACCAATCGGCATCAAAGCGAATCTCTCCCACCACCGAAGCCTGCAGTTCTGATGCCCCCAGAACGGCACATTCCAGTTCACGGGCTGCAACGCCTTGTTCAATAACCAGGCGAAGATCGAGCTTCGCCGCCAGTTCAAGTCCCGCTTCCAACTCCTCTCGATTCCTTGCTTTGCTGATCCCCACCGAAGAACCGAGGTTGGCCGGTTTCACGAAGCAGGGGTAACCCAGATTGGTTTCAATCGATGCCACCAAGGTCTCGCGTGCTGAGGCACGACTGAGATCCGCTGCATAAGCGCAGACGAAGGGAACCTGCGCCAGACCGGCTGCCTGGAATGCTGCCTTCATCGCCTGCTTGTCCATGGCCATGGCTGATCCAAGAACGCCGGCTCCCACATAGGGCATGCGCATCAGCTCAAACAGACCCTGCACCGTGCCGTCCTCGCCGTTCGGTCCGTGCAGAACGGGGTACCACACATCCACGCTGTCGGCCTCCGCAGGACACGCCCGGAAACCCTTGAGCGGCAATGGCTGGGGAAGGTCCGATTGTTCCGGAGCGATGCCGGAATTCAGGATGGAAGCTGCAACGTTTGGGCCCCACCAGCAACCCTCTCGGTCGATGTAAATCGGAACGACGGTGTATCGGTCTTTGTTGCTGCCGCTGGTTAGACCGGTATGAACGGTTGCAGCCGAGCGAATCGAAACATCGTGTTCACCGGATCGCCCTCCAAAGATGAGGCCGATCGAGGTGGAACGGGATGGCATCAGGAGGCGCTTGGATCGGGCGGAAGCGCCAAAGGTATCAGTGTTGTTCGCTGATGGGCAGGGGGGTTCCGGTCAGGGAGAAGGAGCGCACCACATCGATCCGCACCTTCACCAGATCCCCTGGTTGATACAGATGGCCGTCCCGATCTTCGGCATTGAAGAAGGTGAGTCTGTTCGTGCGGGTCCGTCCCATCAGCTGATGGGGATCCTTGGCGTTGATCCCTTCAGCCAGCACCTCCTCAATCTGACCGTCGTACCGGGCATTGCCCTGACGGGCACAGCGTTCCACCAGAACATTGATCTCCTGCAAACGCGCCACCTTCACCTCCTCGGTCAGCTGGTTGCTCCATTCCGCGGCGGGGGTGTTCGGCCTGGGTGAGTAAGCAGCTGTGTTCACCAGATCAAAGCCGATGTCCTCGATCAGAGCGAGTGTGCGTCGGAACTGGGCATCTGTTTCCCCAGGGAAGCCGACGATCACGTCCGCGCTGAGGGAGGCATCGGGCATCAGTTCACGGATGTAATCGATGATCCGCCGGTAACGCTCCACGGTGTAACCACGGGCCATGGCCCGCAGCACATCGTTGTCGCCGCTCTGAAAAGGGATGTGGAAGTGTTCGCACAATTTCGGCAGTTCAGCGCAGGCGTCGATCAGGCGGTTCGTGAAGTAACGCGGGTGACTTGTGGCAAAACGGATCCGTTCAATTCCCTCAACGTCGTGGACGTGGTGGAGAAGATCCGTGAGGGTGTGCTTGCGGCGTCCCTCGGATGTGATGCCGGGCAGATCACGACCGTAGGCATCGATGTTCTGGCCGAGCAGGGTGATTTCCCTGTAACCCTGAGCGGCCAGTCCTTCCATCTCCAGCTTGATCGCCTCGGGCCGCCGTGACTGCTCCCTGCCCCGCACGGATGGCACCACGCAGTAGGTGCAGTGTTCATTGCAGCCGTAGATCACATTCACCCAGCCACAGATGCTGCTGTCGCGCCTTGCCGTGGTGATGTCTTCGAGAATGTGGTGTTCTTCAGTGGCCACGACCTGCTGACCGCTGTCCACCTTGCGGAGCAGTGTTTCGAGCCGATTTGCATGCTGGGGACCCATGACCAGGTCCAGTTCGGGCACACGGCGCAGCAGAGATTCACCCTCCTGCTGGGCGACGCAGCCAGCCACCACCAGGGTGAGATTGGGATTGGTGCGTTTCCGTTGGGCCTGACGGCCGAGGTAGCTGTAAACCTTCTGCTCAGCGTTGTCTCGGATTGTGCAGGTGTTGTAGAGAACTAGGTCGGCGTCCAGCTCGGCTTCAGCTTCCCAGTAGCCCATCGATTCGAGGATGCCTGCCATCCGCTCGGAATCTGCCTTGTTCATCTGGCAGCCGAACGTTGTGATCCAGTAGCTGCCCCGCCCGCTGTTCGCGGTGGTTTCGGCTGAGGCTGCGGGGCGGACGGAGGTGACCAAGGCACGGGACCAAGCTCTCTCAGTGTGGGTCAAAGCGGCGTTGTGTCAATTTGGTGATTGGAGCTCTGGTGGCCATGACCTGGGCCCTGAAGCGGTTTTCACTCACCAAGAAAGTGCCGCTTGCCATCAGTCGCGGCACCACGTCGGCTGTCGTGCGGTTGGAGCTGAGCGTCGAGCGTGATGGCTTTTACGGCACCGAATCGGTTGACCAGGAGCTCCGGGATTTTCTTCCACGGCTCAACAGGCTTGATTCGTTGCTGCCCCAGCGGATGGATCCGCTGCGTCTAGACGCTCAGTCCGCCCGCCCGCTGTGCTGTTTCCTCTGCCGCCTTTAAAAATCTTCTGGACTGCACAGAAGCGTTTGCCAAGCTGGCGCGACCCTTCAACAGTGGACCGGCAGCGCGTGTTCAGGCCGTGGCCCTGAACACCTCTCAGCAATGTGAAGCCGCCGCCAGGCAGGCGGTTTGCGACGTTGAGGAGGAACTGAACCTCCCTTGCACGGATCCTATCCGTTGGTCAGCTGAACCCCTCTTGGAAGCTGTTCGAAGAAGCTGAACAAAAGTGAGGGCGAGCGAGGGGATTCGAACCCCCGAATAGCGGCGCCACAAGCCGCTGCCTTAACCACTTGGCGACGCCCGCCGCGTCGATGAGAATCTACCAATCCACGCCCCATTTGGTTCGGTGAAGCCCTTCGGTTCTCAGTGGCGTTTCCCTGTTGCTGGTGCAACGGTGGCTCTGATCGGCAGCGGTTGTGCAGCTGTTCTGATTCTCACGAATCCCCAACCTGACGACTACGCAGACCACGCCGGGCAGCAACTGGTGGGTCTCCTGACGCAGGAATTGTGCCGATCGAATGGACTACCGATGCTGTTGCGAATGTGGGTTCGTGATTGTCCTCAGATCGTGGCGTCCCAGCAGCAGGTTCTGGCCAGCCTGGCCGCCCGTTTCACCTCCCGTCTCAATCTGGGCGTCGCCAGTGTCTACACCACGCAATTGGGGGGGCAGGACCTGGCTCCCGGGTTGACTCTGCCGCGGTTGAAGGCCGTGACTCTCGCCGCTGCCGGACAATTCGTGATGCTGCGATCCGAGAGTGACAACGGCAGCTTGGAGTGACGTCACCAACCCTCGACAGTTCGATTTCACAGGTCGAGACACTCCAGGCCTGGGTTCCACGCTCCCTGCTGCAAGTCTCACCGGGAACCGGACCCACGCCAGTGACCCAGGAGGGTCTGACTCCGGTGCAATTCAGCTGGAGAGATGGTCGGCTGCTGCGGCCAAAATCACTGCAGCTGGATGCGGCACCTCAGCTGTTGGTGCTGCCGCGGCTGGTGGATCCACACGTTCATCTCGATAAAGCATTCAGCTGGCAGGACTACCCCAATCTCAGTGGCACCTATGACGGTGCCCTCGCCGCCAATCTGCAGGAACATCACACCCGATCCGAATCCGCGGTTCTGGCCCGGGGTGAAAAGGCTCTACAGCGAGCCTGCCTTCATGGGCTTCGAGCCTTGCGCAGCCATATCGACAGCCTCGGCCCCGGTGCAGAGCCGAGCTGGCGCGCGCTCCGGCAGCTGCGGGATCGCTGGGAGGGAACCATCGACCTTCAGCTGGTGGCTCTGGTTCCTCTCGCCCACTGGCAAACCTCCGCGGGCGAGCGCCTGGCGGCTCAGGTGGCCGAATGGGGTGGACTGCTCGGTGCTGTCCTGGCACCTCCCTGCGGCGGTTCGGCGGTTCGGCGGCAGCTTGCGGCTTTGTTGACGCTGGCGGACCGGTTCGATTGCTCTGTGGATCTTCATATCGATGAAGCGGACCGGGATCCAGCGTCTGGTCTGAAGCAACTCCTGCGCGTTCAGGAGCGCCTCCACTGCCGCCAGAGGATCACCTGCAGCCACGCCAGCAGCCTGTCGCTGCTTCCACCAGCCTCGCTTCGGAAGCTGGCCGAACGGATGGCTGCTGCCGGACTTCAGGTTGTGGCCTTGCCTCTGACCAACGGATGGCTGCTGGGGCGCGTGCCGGAGTCAACCCCCGTTCAGCGGCCATTGGCGCCGATTCATCAATTGCAGCGCGGCGGCGTGCGGGTGGCTGTTGGGGGCGACAACGTGGCAGATCCTTGGTTCCCCGGGGGAGATTTCGATCCGCTGGCCTTGATGGCAGCTTCGATCCCGCTGGCCCAGCTGGCTCCTTGGCAGCGGCTGGGTCTGGCGCCCTTCACCACCGCGGCGGCGGAAGCCATGGATCTGAGCTGGAACGGTGTGCTCTCTGAGGGAGCCCCTGCCGATCTGGTGGTGTTGCATGCCGGCACCTGGTCCGAAGCCCTGCGACGGCCGCCGCAGCGGAGGGTCCTGATCGGGGGTCGCTGGTGGCAGCCCGCCGGGCGCTAGACCTCAACGCATCGGTTGAGTCGTTGTGATGCCCTCTTCTGCCGCCATGGATGCCTTGATGGAGGACCTGCGCCAGGTTGCTGGTCTTGAGCTGCTTCAGAAGACGTCAGAACTCCAGCGTTTTTCGCGCGATGCCTTCGACTACTCGCCGGTGCTCAATGCACAGCTGGATCGTTGTCAGGCCGATCTCGTGGTGCGTCCCTTGAACGTTGAGGCGGTGGCGTCGCTGGCTGCAGCATGTTTCCGCCATCAGGTGCCTCTGACATTGCGAGGAACAGGCACCGGAAATTATGGCCAGTCCGTCCCGTTGCAGGGCGGAGTTGTGATGCTGACCAGCGCCTTGAACAAAGTGCGTCACATCGACCGTCAGACCGGGACCGTGACCGTCGAGCCGGGGTGTTCGCTGCGCGATCTGGATCAGCAGTTGCGGAATGAGGGGAGGCAGCTTCGCCTGTTGCCAAGCACCTGGCGCAGCGCCACAATCGGCGGCTTTTTGGCGGGTGGTTCGGGTGGAATCGGTTCAATTCGCTGGGGATTTCTCCGCGATCCCGGGCATCTTCTGGGGATGGAGATTGTCACCCTGGAGCAGCAGCCAAGACGGTTGCAGCTGGATGCAGCCGAAGCAGAAGCTCTCAACCATGCCTACGGCACCAATGGGATTGCGACGGCAATCACCTTGGCAACAGCTCCCGCTGTGGACTGGCACCAGGTGAGCTTTGACTGTGAAAGCTGGGACGAGGCGGTCCTATTGCTGCAGCGCTGTGCCCGTTCGGCCATTCCGCTGCATCTGGCCACGCTGCTTGAGCGACCTCTTCTGCAGCACCTGCCGCCGTGGAGCGGACCCGAGGGGAAGGGCCATCGTGCCCTGCTGCTGGTGGCTCCGGACGGTGTGACCAGCCTGAATCGTCTGGTGGCCGATGCCGGAGCCGTGATGCACGACCTTGGTCCCGAGGATCTCAACCGTGGCAATGGGTTGAGGGAGCTCACCTGGAACCACACGACCCTGCACATGCGCGCTGTCGATCCGAGCTGGACCTACCTGCAGATGCTGTTGCCGGAGCCGGAGCTCCCTGCGATGCAGTCGTTGAAGCAGCGCTGGGGCGATGATCTGCTCTGGCATATCGAGCTGGTGCGTCAGCAGGGATCCCAGCGATTGGCTGCACTACCGCTTGTTCGCTGGAGCGATGAGGATCAACTGGATCGATTGATGAACGAGTGCCGTGAGGTCGGAGCGGTGATCTTCAACCCCCACGTGATCACCGTTGAGGACGGCGGCCTGGGGGTGATTGACGGCGACCAAGTTGCGGCAAAACAGCGCTTTGATCCCGCAGGTCTGCTCAATCCCGGCAAGTTGCGCGGCTGGCAGGCCTGACCTAACAACCCAAGCTGTCCCGTGTGGCGACTCCTGTCTGCGGATTGATTCCCTCTGCATCGCGGCACAGACGACGCTGATCTTCGCGATCGAGCAGTGCATCGCTGAAGTCCGCTCCTTCGATCTGTGCCTTGCTGAAGCTGCTGCCGGAGGCGATCACACCACTGAGGATGGCTCCACGCAGATCTGTGGCGACGAAGTCAGCCCTGTCCATCAGGGCATCCGATAGATCGGCACCGCGGAAGTCCGCTTCAGCAAAAGCTCCCTGGGTGAGGATCGCGCCATGAAGGTTGGCGTCGCGGAAATCGGCCCCACGCCCTACTGCCCCAGCGAAGGAGGTGTTGGCGAGGTTCTGGCCGTGGAAGTCCCCACCGCTCTGATTGGTGAGGGTGTAGTCGACGGTTTCCTGAAATAGGGCCCGATCCTGCAGACCCACACCGGCTGAGGTATCCAACGCGTTGGAGGGAGTCGCAAGCAGCAGCAGAGGCATCAGCAGACAAAGCAGCGATCTGAGCATCAGGCCGGTGGCAGGGGGCTTCACTCTGCCGTGACCACTGCTCGAGCGAGCAGATCACCGATCAGGTAAAGCGATCCTGCCAGCACGGGCACGGTGCCTTTTCGCCGCTCGGGGGCGTTGATCTGAACCAGTGCCTGCTCCACGCTGGAGGCTGCGATCAGTTGCTGCGTCAACTGCGGTGACCGTTGGAGCAAAGCCTCAAGGGTCCAGCTGTTGTGATCAGGCACCGGCACGATCCAAGCCCGGTCCTGCGGTTGCAGCAGGGTCTGGATCATTGCGATGCCCTGCTTGTGGGCCTGAATCCCCAGGATCCAGTTCACCCCCTCTTTCTCACCCGGCCAATGCCGGCGTTCCAGGTTGAGCTGTTCTGCAGCGGCAGGGTTGTGGGCTCCATCCATCAACAGGGGTTCATTGCGCCAGCACACCCTTTGCATCCGCCCGTTCCAGCGCGCTCGCGCGAAGCCGGTTCGCAGGTCGTCGTCGCTGAGGGACCACCCATGGGGCCCTAACGCCAGCAGGACGCCCCTGGCCACAGCGGCGTTGCTTCGTTGCAGCTCTCCAGCCAGGCCCAAACGCCAGCTGTCATCCAAAGGGCTCACCCAGCGAAGCTCTGCGCCATGTTGGTCGCATCTGTTCTCCAGAACGGCTCGTACGTCGGGATGTTGTTCCGCACTCACCACGCAGGATTCCGGGGTGATCACCGCGGCTTTTTCTGTTGCGATGGCCGTGAGGGTTGAGCCCAGGTGTTCACAGTGGTCCAGCCCGATGCTGGCCATGGCGATCAGTGGTCGATTCGGATGGGCGGTGGTTGCATCCAGACGGCCACCGAGGCCCACCTCAAGCACCAGCAGGTCGACGGTTTCGCGATGGAAATGCACCAGAGCCGATGCCAGGAGTTGTTCAAATGGCGTCAGCTGGAATGTCTTGAAGACCGAGGCCAGCTCGTTCAGTAGCTGGCGCAGATCCGCTAATTCAATCGGCTCACCGTCGATGGCGATTCGCTCGCACCAACTCACCAGGTGAGGTGAGGTGGTGACGCCGCAGCGGATACCGTTCTGATGCAGTACGGCGCTGATGAAGCTGGCGATGGATCCCTTTCCGTTCGTCCCCGCGATCTGGATGGCAGGGATGTCGCCACAGGGGCTGCCGAGATGCTTCAGCGCGCCCTGCATGCGATTCAACTGCAAATCCATTCCTCGCTGATCAAATCGCGGCAGCAAATCAGAGAGCTCGTCGATCGTCACGCCACCGTTCTCAGGCTGCAGAGGCGAGGGTGGCATCCAGGCGCTGCAGAAGCTGTTGCACCTCCCGACGGGTGATCACCAGGGGGGGGACCATGCGCAGGACTCGGGGGCCAGCTGCCACAAGCAGCAGCCGCTGGTCGATCGCCGCAGCACTGAGTTGTGCTGCGTTGCAGGTGCTGTTCTCCCTCAGCACGAGACCTTGCAGCAAGCCCCAGCCACGGGTTCCCTCAAACAGGTCGGGGTAGCGCTCGACCAGGAGTTCAAGTCCTTCCCGCAATTGAATGCCCCGCTGTTCAACCTGCTGAAGCAGGCCGCGGCGTTCGATCTCCCGGGCAACGGTGAGCCCTGCCCGACAGGCAAAGGGATTACCTCCGAAGGTGCTGGCGTGGTCGCCCGGCCTGAACACATCGGCCTCCGACTGAACCAGCAGGGCACCAATGGCATGGCCTCCGCCCAGCCCTTTGGCGAGGGTGAAGGCATCGGGTTCGATGCCGAGCTGTTCGTAGCCCCATAGCCGACCGCTGCGGCCCATTCCCACCTGCACCTCATCGAGGATGAGCAGGATGTTGCGTTCGCTGCAGCGTTGACGCACCGTCTGGAAAAAAGCGTGATCACCGGGGTTGACGCCACCTTCCCCCTGAAGGGGCTCAATCAGAACAGCTGCAACCTTCGGCCCATGTTCCTCATGCTTTTGAAGTGCTGTTTCGAATGAATTGATTTCGTTGTAATTGAAATAATCAAAGCCTTCGACAACAGGTTCAAATCCCTGGTGGTATTTGGGCTGGCCGGTGGCGGTGACGGCGGCCAGGGTGCGACCGTGAAAACTGGCTGCTGCTGTGAGGATCACAGGGCGCTCGATGTTCCGCCGTTGGTGGCCATGTTTCCGGGCCAGTTTGATCGCGGCTTCATTGGCTTCAGCACCTGAATTGCAGAAGAAAACGCTGTCAGCGCAGCTGTTCTGCACCAGCCAGTCAGCCAGTTCTTCCTGTTCAGGAATCCGGTAAAGATTGGAAACATGCTGGATTCGTCGAAGCTGCCGATGCAGGTTGCGGCGCATCACACGGTCGCTGTGCCCCAAGGTGTCCGTGGCGATTCCAGCGACGGCATCCAGATACCGGTTCCCCTGGTCGTCCCATACCCAGCAACCCTTTCCACGCACCAGGGTGAGTGGAAAGCGGTTGTAGGTGTTCATCACAGCGTTGGCCGACGCCGTTTTCGCAGAAGGTCTGGCGGCACCAACTGTTTTGAGGGCTGTGTCGACCAGACCAGTCATGTCGCCGATGCATGGATCAGCCCATTTTGAAATGCCGTGGCAGCGCCATGGTTTCCCATCACTCTTCCGGGGCTGACGTGAGACGTCACAGCCGCTACAACGAGGAAGAATATCTATCTTAATATTTCTTCACTACATTCCCTGATCTCGCCATGGCCCTGCCTCTCCATGAGCAATTTCAGAAGCAGACGTTGGCAAACGCCATTGAGTCGGCCACGGATATGGCTGAACTCAAGGGCGTCGCTTCCTTGTTGCTGGATCTCTATTTCCGTCAGAAATCAGCAACGATGGACATTGTTGAAGGAAAAATTTAGTTGAACCTAAGGTTTTCTTTGTGGTTCAGAACAATCCCCACGGAACAAGTGATTGGTTTGACAACGCTGACCAGCAGGTCACAACTATGCCGGTCACGCAAGCAGTGACACCGAAGATGAAAACGGTTGTTTCCAGTTGTTCGTTTCTGGCTTTAATCGGCTTGGAACGAGCCATTGATTCTCTTTGTCTGCAGAAAGGGTGCCATGGGTATGTTGATTGTGCAGGCAAAGCAAACACTCTTCATTAAAAGTGTTTCGAAGGATTGCGCTTGCAGGCTGAAACTTCATGAAGAAGTCTTCATGAAGTTGAGTTCAATACTGAAGTTTGGCTGGAATTCATGAATTAATTTCTTCTATTGATGTAAAATTGATTGGAAAATATAAAAATTTCGAGCCATCCCGGCCATAGCAATCAAATCACTGATTGGAAGGTCAATTCATCAAATACAGGCGGCGAGACTTGAACTCGCAAGACCGAAGTCGGCGCATTTTGAGTGCGCTGCGTCTACCAATTCCGCCACGCCTGCGTGGTGTCATTCACTGTACACACCAAACGACGTTTTTAGCAACAGTGGATCCCATCGGCAAAGAACGAAGGATCCCCAAAAACTCTGAATGGATCGATATTCAGCTTGATTTCTTTATATCTGCGAACTTAATTTCTTGTCGTTCGATATCAGCGCCAACGGAACTCAATTTCCGTTCGATGTTGTCGTAGCCCCTGTCGAGATGTGACAGGCCGGACACATGGGTCACTCCCTTCGCGCTGAGTCCCGCCAGCACCATGGCGGCTGATGCTCTCAGGTCACTTCCGATCACCGGTGCTCCACTGAGTTGAGGGACGCCTTCCACAATCGCGATGCTGCCCTCAACGCGAATTGACGCTCCCATCCGCTGCAGTTCGGCAATGTGCTGCAAGCGATTTTCATAAATTTTCTCGGTGATCACGCTGGTTCCCTGAGCCACTGTCATCAAGGCCATGAATGGGGCCTGAAGGTCAGTCGGGAATCCAGGGAAGGGTTGGGTTGTGATGTCGACAGCTTGCAATTGTCCAGGGGTGATCGATATCCCTGTGTCATCAATATCAAGTCGGCAACCGCAGTCGCGCAATTTTTGAAGAACTGCATTGAGGTGCTCAGGGATCACCGGCTCAACGCGCATCGCTGATCCCGTGATGGCTGCTGCAATCAGAAAAGTACCGGCTTCGATCCGGTCCGGGATGACCGAATAGTTCCGCACACCGTGCAGTCGCTCAACACCTTTCACCGTGATCACAGGTCCACCGGCCCCTGTGATCTCAGCGCCCATGGCATTCAGCAGTTGGGCCAGGTCTTGAACTTCGGGTTCCTGTGCCGCGTTTTCGATGGTTGTTGTGCCGCTGGCCAGCACTGCTGCCATCAGAACGGTTTCTGTCGCGCCAACGCTTGGACAGTCGAGAATGATGGCTGCTGCTTTGAGGCGTGGCTGCGCGCCCGGAACGGCTGCATTGACGCTGCCATGTTCAACACTGACCTGAGCTCCGAGAGCTTTCAGCCCCCGGATGTGTTCGACCACGGGACGTGCTCCGATGCGACATCCACCCGGCAGTGGCACCTTGGCCTGCCCGAGGCGACCAAGCAGAGGACCGATGCTGAAAAAACTGGCTCGCAAGCTGTTAACTAGTTCGTAGGGGGGCTCAGCACTGCTGAGCAGATGAGCCTGAAGTCGAATCCGATCTCCGCTGCGTTCAACCTGCACACCCAGGCATCGAAGGATGTCGACCATTCCTGCGATATCCGTTAAGTCGGGGACATTGCACAGCTCAACCACATCACTGGTCAGCAAGCTGGCCGTCATCAGAACCAGAGCAGAATTCTTCGCGCCGCTAACCTTCAACGTTCCCGAAAGATTTTTTCTGCCTCGAACGGCAAGGCGCTCTTTGAGACCGTTCTGAGATGCGGTTGCAGAGCCCATCATCAACCGCTGTCTACTCAACGTCGTCATTGTGACGTTGACCTTTGAGACCGTCTAGACGTCCGCCACTGAAACTGGTTTCAACAGTTACATTCTTCGCCCACTCCTGCTGGAGGGTGATGCCGTAATGTCAACACGTCGCATGAGCGACCCACGCCAGCGGATGTGGCGGAATTGGTAGACGCGCTAGTTTCAGGTACTAGTGGTGGCAACATCGTGGGAGTTCAAGTCTCCCCATCCGCATAATCTTCGGACAGGTTCTCTCAGGTCCGGAATGATTGTTCTCAAAATCTCGAACGCCTCAGAGGTTGTTGCCTCCAAGGTTGGAAAATTTTTAGAGAGACTGACGCCTGATTCCATCGACCACGCCACAGTCGAAGACCAGGTGATCAAAAAGTTGATTGAAAATCTTGCAGCAGAGGGAATCAAAGGAGAAATTGCCGCCATCAATGGTTTGGATCTGGAAGGTGAGGATCTGACCGTTCGTAAAGAGTTGAAAGTACGTAAACACTCCAGTTTCTGAACGATTTTCGAGTGGTCCCCGACCTTCTGATCAGCAGCCGTCGTAATCCCCTGGTGCGCCGGCTTCGCTCGCTGGCGACCCGTGCAGGACGTGAACGTGAGGGCATGGTGCTGCTGGAAGGAACTCATCTTCTGCAGGAACATCTGCTGCAGCGGGCTGAGCTCCATGAGGTGATTGCCACGGATCCCTGGATTGAAAGCCATTCCCAGCTTCTGGGGAGGCTCGATCCTCAGATCCCTATCCGCCGCGTCACCGAAGAGGTGTTGCGGTCGGCGCTCAGCACGGTGACTCCAGATGGTGTGGCTTGTCTTTGTCCACTGGAGTGTTTCCCATCACCTTCGCTTCAAGCCAGCTTTCTGCTGTTGTTGGATCGGATCCAGGATCCCGGCAATCTCGGCACGTTGCTGCGAACGGCCCTGGCGGCCGATGTTGAAGCGGTGTGGCTGGGCGCTGGGGCCGATCCCTTGAGCCCAAAGGTTTTAAGGGCGTCTTCGGGAAGCCTGCTCCAGCTTCCGCACCATCGCTTTGGACCGGATGGTGAGCAAGCCGTTGAACAAATGGAGCAGAAGCTGAAGGAGCTGGTGCTCCAACAGGTTCAGGTGGTGGCAACCCTGGTGCCTGACGCGAAGGGGTTGCTCCAGCCGATTCCGTACTGGGAGCTCGACTGGACACTCCCGACCGCCCTGGTCCTCGGAACGGAAGGCGCAGGCCTGCACCCCAGGCTTCAGGCCTGCTGCACCCATGCGGTGACTCTTCCGCACAGCCCTCGGGTTGAATCCCTCAACGTGGCCGCTGCTGCGGTGCCCATCCTGTTGGAGCGTCGGCGAGCGACAATGGCGCGCACAACGCAGCAGTCCGGGTGAGCGACGCCAGCTTCGACTATGACGTCATTGTCATCGGCGCAGGTTATGGGGGGTTTGATGCCGCCAAACACGCCGCAGAGCATGGGCTGAAGACGGCCATTGTTGAATCGCGCGATATGGGTGGCACCTGCGTCAACCGCGGTTGCGTTCCCTCGAAGGCTCTGCTGGCAGCCAGCGGAAAAGTGCGTGAGCTGGCCGACGACCGCCATCTCTCCAGTTTTGGAATTCACGCGGCACCGGTGCGTTTTGAGCGCCAGAAGATCGCAGACCATGCCAATCAATTGGTGCAGACGATCCGGGCGAATCTCACCAAGAGTTTGGAACGGGCTGGCGTCACCATCCTTCGCGGCCAGGGTCGGCTGGAAGGGGCCCAACGCGTTGGTTTGCGCGAGCCAAGCGGTGTTGACAGGGTGCTCAATGCCAAGGACGTGATCATTGCCACGGGCTCGGATCCCTTCGTGCCGCCAGGCATTGAGACCGACGGACGCACTGTGTTCACCAGTGATGAAGCAATCAATCTCGAGTGGCTGCCTCGCTGGATTGCGATCATCGGCAGTGGCTACATCGGCCTCGAATTCGCAGACGTCTACACGGCCCTGGGTTGTGAGGTGACGATGATCGAAGCGATGGACAAGGTGATGCCCACCTTCGATCCGGATATTGCAAAGATCGCCTGCCGCCACTTGATTGACAGCCGCGATATCGACGCCCGTTCCGGTCTGCTGGCTTGCAAGGTCACCCCTGGTTGCCCTGTTCAGATTGAACTGGCCGACTTCAACAGCCGTGAGCTGGTGGAGACGCTGGAGGTGGATGCTGTTTTGGTGGCTACGGGGCGTGTTCCCAGCAGCAAAGGGCTCAATCTGGAGTCCCTTGGGATTGAGACCAACCGAGGTTTCCTCCCGATCGACGACACCATGCGCGTGCTGGTGAATGACCAGCCCGTGCCGCATCTCTGGGCGGTGGGTGATGTAACCGGAAAGCTGATGCTGGCGCATACCGCCGCCGCCCAAGGATCCGTTGCCGTCGACAACATTCTTGGTCGCCAACGCCAGATCGATTACCGCAGTATCCCCGCTGCGACCTTCACCCATCCGGAGATCAGCTCCGTTGGCATGAGTGAGGCCGATGCCAAGACCCTGGCGGCGGAACAGGGGTTCCAGCTTGGATCCGTTCGCAGTTATTTCAAAGCAAATTCCAAGGCTCTGGCCGAGCTTGAAAGTGATGGACTGATGAAACTGCTGTTCAACAAAACCAGTGGTGAAGTCCTTGGTGCGCATATCTACGGGCTGCATGCCGCTGATCTGATTCAGGAGGTGGCGAATGCCGTCGCCCGACGCCAGAGCGTTCGACAGCTTTCAACGGAGGTCCATACGCACCCCACCCTCAGTGAGGTGGTGGAGGTTGCTTACAAGCAAGCCGCATCTCAGCTGGTCGCCTGAACCGTTTTCCGTTCCTGTTCCCGTTTCTTCCGATCGATTCATGGAGATCCGTCGTCGTCCACCCAATCCGAAGGTGCGTGTTTCTTATCTCGAGTACGCCGTCCCACACGATGAGGAGGAACCAAGGAACATCCTCGAAAAGATTGTCTGGGAGAAAGACCGCGAGGTTGAGGTCGCTCGACAGAAGGTGCCACTGGACAATCTCAAACGACAGATCGCTGATCTGCCGTCCACCAGGGATTTTCTGGCCGCGTTGACTTCGGCGCCGGTTAAACCCGCCGTGATCGCTGAGGTCAAAAAGGCCAGCCCCAGCAAAGGAGTGATCCGCGAGGATTTCGACCCTGTCGCGATTGCCAGTGCCTATGCAGCCGGAGGCGCCAGCTGTCTGTCGGTTCTGACCGACAGAACCTTTTTCCAGGGAGGCTTTGATGTCCTCGTTGAGGTCCGCAAGGCGGTTGATCTGCCCCTGCTCTGCAAGGAGTTCGTTTTAAGTCCTTATCAGCTTTATCAGGCCAGAGCTGCCGGCGCCGACGCGGTTTTACTGATTGCGGCCATTCTCGGCGACCAGGATCTTCGCTACCTGCGGAAAGCGGCGGCTGCTCTGGGTCTCGCCGTGCTGGTTGAAGTGCACGACGCTGATGAGCTGGAGCGTGTGCTCAGCATCGGTGGCTTCGATCTGGTGGGGATTAACAACCGGGATCTGTCGACTTTTGAAACTGACCTGGGCACGACCGAGCGCCTCACAGCCTCGTTCGGGCAGAGACTGAAGGACCAGAACACGCTGCTGGTGAGTGAGTCGGGACTGTTGACCCGTGCCGATCTTTCTCGGGTGCAAGGCGCCGGTGCTGCTGCAGTGCTTGTCGGGGAGGCGTTG
>QCTG01000007.1 GCA_003211235.1 Synechococcus sp. AG-673-B04 | reverse complement strand
TTCAGTCGCTCGGCGCTGATGTTTTCTCCATAGGGGAAGCGAGAGGCCAGACAAGGTTGTGCTGGCTTGTCCCACCAGGGGAAACCCAGAGCCTGCGACAGGCGGCGGATTACGGTTTTATCAATTCCGAGCTCAGCGAGTGGAGATCGGACGCCGGCTTGCCGAGCCGCATCGATTCCAGGGCGGTGATCGCCCAAGTCGTCACGATTGACCCCATCGATCACCACCGCATCACCAGCCGCTGCTGCGATGGGCCGCAGATGCAGATGCAATTCTCGCTTGCAGGCAAAGCAGCGATCCGTGGGGTTGCTGCTGTAATCGGGATCCAGCAGTTCGGTCGTGGCACATTCGCGATGTCTAACGCCGATCCAGCGGGCCTGGGCACGGGCTTCCTCAAGCAGATGCGGGGCAAGGGCTGGTGAAACACCAGTGACAGCTAGTGCTGCATCTCCCAGCTGCTCATGGGCGACGGCCGCTACCAGGGTGCTGTCGACCCCGCCGGAATAGGCCACACAAACAGTGGGGTGTTGGCGGATCCACTCCCGCAGGCCCTGAAGAAATTCAGCCTCACGAGAGGAAATGGTTTCCTGCGGCCGGAACATGGGGGAACAATCCGATCGGTCTCAGTAGGCTCCAACGGTAAAAGCCCGGCCCATGCCGCGAAATATTGGCATCGTCACCGCGGCAGACAGCCGTGAACGAAGCCTCGGACAACTGCACATCTATGACGGGGAAGGCAAAGGCAAAAGCCAGGCAGCCCTGGGCGTCGTTCTCCGTACGATCGGCCTGGGCATCTGCGAGCAGCGCCGAACCCGGGTTCTGTTGCTTCGATTTCTGAAAGGGCCGGGCCGGGCCTATGACGAAGACGCCGCCATCGAGGCGCTGCAGCAGGGTTTTCCGCATCTGATCGATCACCTGCGCACCGGACGAGCCGATCACTTCACAGCGGAGGAAGCCACCCGCTTCGACCGGGACGAGGCTCAACGCGGCTGGGTAATCGCCAAAGGGGCGATTGCCAGTGCTCTCTACTCAGTTGTGGTGCTTGATGAGCTGAATCCGGTGCTGGACCTCGGACTGCTGGATGCGGAGGACGTGGTCAAAACTCTGAACAACCGTCCGGAGGGGATGGAAATCATCGTGACCGGACGCGCCGCTCCAGCGTCCCTCGTGCGCGTGGCAGATCTTCACTCCGAGATGCGGGCTCATCGTCGCCCGGGGCTTAATGACGATGGCCTGGTCCCCCTCAACATGAGTAACGGAATCGAGATCTATACAGGTGAAGGCAAGGGAAAGTCGACCAGTGCACTTGGCAAGGGGCTGCAGGCGATCGGAAGGGGAATCAGCCAGGACAAGAGCCATCGCGTACTGATCCTTCAGTGGCTCAAGGGTGGTACCGGCTACACCGAAGATGCCGCCATTGCCGCTCTGCGCGAGAGTTACCCCCATCTGGTCGATCATCTCCGCTCAGGTCGAGATGCAATCGTCTGGCGTGGCCAGCAGGAACCCATCGACTACGTGGAAGCTGAAAGAGCCTGGGAAATCGCCCGAGCTGCCATCTCCAGTGGCCTCTACAAAACAGTGATCCTCGATGAGCTGAACCCGACGGTGGATCTGGAACTCCTGCCGGAGGAACCGATCGTGCAGACCCTCCTGCGCAAACCGGCCGAAACCGAGGTGATCATCACGGGCCGCTGCAAAAATCAACCCGCCTATTTCGATCTGGCCAGCATCCACTCTGAGATGGTCTGCCACAAGCATTACGCGGAGCAGGGGGTGAATCTCAAGAGGGGTGTGGACTACTGAATCAGTAGCGAGGCACGGAAGGATCCACCTGCTGAGACCAGGCGTCGATGCCGCCCGTCACATTGGTGGCAGGAATCCCCTGCTCAGCCAGAAGTTCAACGGCCCGAGCCGAGCGGCCACCCAGCTTGCAGTGCACAAACAAACGCTGGTCTCCAGCCAGAGCACGGATCTGATCGATCGCTTCACCGCTTTCGATCTGAGCCAAAGGGATCAGCTTCGCGCCGGGGATTGTCGCCACGTCCGCTTCAGGGGGATTGCGCACATCAAGCAGCACAACGTCTGGGGCAGCGCTGTCCAGCAAAGCCTTCAGATCGATCACGCTGATGCTGTTCATGGGAGGGGCTTCAGGCCGGCAGAACTGTCTGTAGTCAATCAGCTGCTCGATCGGTGGGCGGGAGGGATCCGGCCGCAGAGTCAGTTCCCGGAAACGCATCCTGAGGGCATCGACCACCAGCAAGCGCCCGTCAAGGCAGTCACCGATCCCAGTGATCAGCTTGATCGCTTCAGTGGCCTGCAACAATCCGATCAACCCAGGCATCACCCCCATTACGCCTGCTTCCGAACAGGACGGAACGGCACCTGCAGGAGGTGGCTCAGGCAGGAGATCGCGATAGTTGGGACTATTTGGATTGCGATTGAACACCGACACCTGACCGTCGAAACGCTGAACTGACCCGTAGACCAGGGGGCGACCCTTCAGAACACAGGCGTCGTTCACCAAAAAACGGGTAGGGAAGTTGTCGGATCCGTCGCAAACCAGGTCATAGGAGCCGATCAGGTCCAGTGCGTTATGGCTGTCGAGCATGTGTTCGTGCACCTCCACCTGACAGAGAGGATTCAGATCGGCGATTCGGTTTGCGGCTGATCTGGCCTTGGAACCACCAAGACTTGCGGTGCCATGGATCACCTGGCGTTGCAGATTCGAAACCTCAACAAGGTCTCCATCGACAATGCCGATCCTGCCAACGCCTGCCGCAGCCAGATAAAGCAAAAGGGAAGACCCCAGACCACCGGCCCCAACACAAAGCACGGCGGATTGTTTCAAACGCTCCTGCCCTTCAACACCCAGCTCGGGAAGCATCAAATGACGGGCGTAGCGGCCACGCTCTTCAGGGGTCAAACCTTCAAGAGACATCGATCAGAACCGGCCGCACCTGCCGATCCTCCCCCAACCACCAGGCCTGCATCTCGCCTCCGGCGGCGATGATCAGCATCAGCTGATGCGGTACTCCCCTTTGCCGGTCAGCGGCGGAAGGTCGGGCATCACTCGATGGATGGCTGTGGGCCACACCCAGCAGGCGCTGGCCTTTGGAACGGGACCAGCGCTGCGCCAAAAGCTGTTCTCGCGGATCGAGAGCAAAGTTCCGTTCACGGGCATGGCTCAACGCTGATGTCCAAGGGAAATCGAGATCAACCGCTCCCCAGCGATTGCAGGCTGGCCAGACCGTCATCAGACGCAGAGTGCCATCGCCCACGGCCGATCCCAGGAGAAGCGCACAACCTTCCTGAGGCCATACCGCCAGCAGCGTGCGCTGCAGAACAGTGAGGCATCGGCGATCCAACCGAATCATGGATGGCGGATTGAGGCTGCGACCGATACGCTCAGCGCACTCCAAGACCATTTTCGTCGGTTCCATGAGCGACGCCTCTACTGAAGTAAAAGCCACTGAGGCATCTGCGAGCCCGGCGGCGTCCTCAGCCCCTGAGGACAGTGCATCGTTTTCCGAGCGCTACAGCGAAGTGCTGGGCAAGGTGAATGAGACCCTCGACCAGGTCGACTGGAACCAGATGGGTCGAATCGGCAAGATCGTGGGCATCTTTGCGGCAGTGATCGTTGCCCAGATTCTGATTAAGGGAATTCTGGACACAATCAACCTGCTTCCGGTTGTCCCTGGTCTCCTGGAGCTTCTCGGCGTTGTGGTCGTGGGCCAATGGAGTTGGAAAAATCTCACCACCAGTGAGAAACGCAACACCCTGGTTCAGAAAGTTCAGACCCTGCGTCAGGAATATCTGGGTTGATCCCTGGACGGATTGAGCGGCTGTCTTCGCTCAGGTCATATGTCGGGCCAGTCGCTTGAGACTGGCACAACTTTGTTCGATATACCCACCACCAAAAAGATTGGCGTGGTTAAGCAAGTGATAGAGGTTGTAGATCTCCACTCTTTCCTCTGAGCTGTCGCTCAACGGGTATTCGGCCATATAGCTGGTGTAGAAGTCAGCGCCAAATCCACCGAACATCCTGGTCATCGCCAGATCCACCTCTCTGTCAGCCCACCAGCTGGCTGGATCGAACAGGCATCCACGTTGATCAGCAAGAGAACCGGCGTTTCCTGCCCAAAGATCTCCATGCACGAGTGATGGAGCCGGATCGTGTCGATTGAGATCGTCCTTCAGATGCTCAAGCAGCACAAGGATGGACTCCCACTCATCAATCAGCCTGCCGAGAAGGTGGAGCTGCGGAAGCAGTCGCAACTCCACGAAACAGTCACCCCAGCGCTCACGCCATCCACCTGGCTGCGGACCGGCGCCGATGAAACCATCCCGGTGCCAGCCGAAGCGTCCCGGCGAAGCATCCGCTGAGGCCCGGTGCAGACGCGCCAGACCCCGGCCGAGAGCATGCTGATCGCGGCCTCCAAGGTCGAGCCAGGGCAACAAAAGGACCGCACCATGGGCCAGTTGCGCCGTGGCCAGAGGTCGTGGAACCACAAGCAGCTCCGGCTCTGCATGCCCATGCAGAGCCAGAAGGCCTTCGGCTTCAACAGTGAAGAGAGCCATCGCATCCGAGCCCCCGGTTTTGGCAAACAGGCGCTGACCGTCATCGAGGGTCAAACTCCAGGCTTGATGGATGCATCCACCACCAACAGGCTGCACCGCCCGCAGTGTTTGCCCCGCCAAGGGACCATCGCAGGCCACCAAATCGTTCCGCAAGCCAGAGTGCATCGCCGAACAGCGCGGTTCTCTTGCCAGCATGGCCGGACTTTCAGGCGGGCCTTGAATAAAAGCGGCGTGATTGTGATCGGCGGTGGCATCGCCGGACTCACCGCAGCAGCCCTGCTGTCCCGGGAGGGCCTGGAGGTCACCCTGCTTGAAGCCCACCATCAGGTAGGGGGTTGCGCAGGAACCTTCCGGCGCGGTCCATGGACCTTTGACGTGGGTGCTACTCAGGTGGCGGGCCTTGAACCAGGAGGCAGCCATGAACGGCTGCTGCGCCACTTCGGCCTGCCGTTGCCTGAAGCGGAAATTCTGGACCCTGGCTGCGTTGTGGATCTGTGCGACGGAACGGAGCCGATCCCCTTGTGGCACGACCCCGAACGCTGGGCGGCGGAACGGCAGCGCCAGTTTCCAGGCAGTGATCTTTTCTGGCGGCTTTGTGATGCAATCCACAGCAGCAACTGGGCTTTCGCTGGAAAGGATCCAATCGTCACGCCACGATCCCTCTGGGATCTGCGCCAACTGATCGGTGCACTGCAACTTCCAACCCTGGCGTCAGGCCTGCTCGCGGGTCTATCCATGCTTGACCTGTTGAGGCTTTGCGGTTGCGCCGACGATTCCAGGCTGAGGCGATTTCTTGATCTGCAGCTGAAACTGTATTCCCAGGAACCCGCCGATCGCACTGCGGCCCTCTACGGCGCAACCGTTCTGAACATGGCCCAGGCCCCTCTGGGACTCTGGCACTTGCAGGGATCGATGCAGGTACTGAGCGATCAACTGGTTGAAGCCATCGAGGGTGCAGGCGGAACAATCCTGCGTCGTC
Source organism: Synechococcus sp. AG-673-B04 (assembly GCA_003211235.1). Lineage (GTDB taxonomy): Bacteria > Cyanobacteriota > Cyanobacteriia > PCC-6307 > Cyanobiaceae > Parasynechococcus. Next base: position 30,037 of record QCTG01000007.1, on the reverse strand, counting down.
ACCGGGCCACGGGGCTTCGCCCCTCATCTCAGGGTTGGGACGTCGACGTGCAACCACGGAACAGCCGGCCCAAAACGCTCCAGACCGATGACGTGGTGAGCAGCCTTCCGCCTCAATGTCTGCCGGATCTGATCGCTGACCATGTGCTTCCAGCGCATTACCGCCGCCGATTGAATGCCCTGCCGGAACCCAGCGGTGCCCTGGTGCTTTATGGAGCTGTGCGTCGAGAAGCCCTGCCCGATCACTGTCCAGGCCATCTGCAACGGGGAGCTGATCATCCGGGCTCGCTGTTCGTCTCGATCAGCCGCGAGGGGGATGGACGTGCTCCTGCGGGGCAAGCCACGTTGATTGCCAGCCTGTTCACACCGACAGCGGACTGGTGCAGCTTGGAAGAGCAGACCTACCAGCGCCACAAGCATGAACGGTTTGAAGCCATCCATACAGCCCTCTCCGACTGGCTGAAGCTGCAGCCCCAGGACTGGTTGCACATGGAGATGGCAACACCGCGTGGATTTGCTGGATGGACCGGTCGCCCACGCGGCATGGTCGGCGGCCTCGGACAACACCCGAGCCGTTTTGGTCCCTTTGGACTGGCGGGCCGCACGCCGCTGCCAAGACTCTGGCTGTGCGGCGATAGCATCCATCCAGGGGAAGGAACAGCAGGTGTGAGCCTGTCCGCCCTGAATGCCTGCCGTCAGCTGCTGGCCAACCGTGGCACTGACCTGCAACTCAGCGGTTGACGCATCAGGTAGCTCCCGTGGGGGAGCTCTGCTGATAGTCAGGCCGCAGGCTCTGGGTGCGCTGCAGTTCCCGATGCAGTTGCTGCCAGTTGTTGCGCAGCACGGCATCCTCCAACTGTTCCAGGCTCCAGCGATAAGCGGCCAGAGCCTTGAGAACAGCGGCACTGTTGCTGGATGCCATGGCGACTCCAAGATCAGGATTCCCTCCGCCAATCCGGGTGGAATCAGCAAATCCACTGGAGGCGAGAGACTGAGCCAGCTGACGAATCTCAGGGTCGCGTTCATCACCAGCCGTCCGCAACAGGGCGGCGCTGACCAGCACGGGCATATGGGAGATCAACGCCACGGCTTGGTCATGCTGCTCTGCCGAAGCCGTATGCCACTGACTCCCCAGATCATGGGCAAGCGTCCGCACAACCTCCACAGCCGTTGGATCCGTTCCGGCCTCCGGCGTGGCGATCCAGGGGCGACCGCGAAACAATCCAGCCTGACCGGCTTCCACTCCGGCCGAGGCCGTTCCGGCCATTGGATGACTGGCGACAAAACGGGGATGCAACGACCGCCAAACCTCCAGTACGGGCTGCTTCACCGAACCCACGTCGGTGACCACCGCTGATTCTGAGATGGCCTCCAGCAGGGTTGACTCTGGTGCCAACAGCGCCGGAATCGGCAGCGACAAAACCACGAGATCACAGGAGCTGAGGCAGGCCGGATCCGTGCTGACAGCATCAACCAATCCCCTCTCCAGAGCCCGCTCAGCCGTAGCCGTGCGATGCACCAGGCCCTGCACTGACCAGCCCAGGGCACGCATATCGAGACCCAGCGATCCTCCGATCAGCCCGAGGCCGACGATCCCGACCGAACCCTTGCTCTCACCCATTCCGCAGTCGGGAGTTAGCACCATGTTGGTCGATGGATTGCGACGAACGTTCCTGCTGCACAACCCTGTTTAGGGTTCTCAGATGCTTGAAGCCCAGGCCCACAGCCACCTCAAGACACTGCTCCGGCAGGAAGAATCGAACTGGCCGCACCACCTCACCCTCAGCCGGCTGGTGGGCCGCAGTCTGCGACGCGGAGACAGAACCCTGCTTCGGCTCCCACCCGGTCCGGGAGAACGCTGGTGGCTCGGATTGCTGATGCCGCTGTGCCTGCAACCAAGCTCAGCCGTTCTGGTGCTGACGGAACGCCAGAAGCGAAGGCTGCTTCAGGTGGAACTGCCACGGCTGAAGAGCAAGGGGTTTCGACTGGCTTGCTGGAGCGGGCCCAGCCCTCCGGCCTCCGGGCAACTTTGGCTTCTGGATCACAAGGGCCTGATCCGTGCTTACCGCAATCAACAGCTGAAACAACGCCCGCTGCTGATTCCAGACATCGACCAGTTGAGCTGCCGCCTGCGCCAACACATGGCGATCAGGATTGATGTGAGCCACTGGGAGGAGCTCCGCCAGACCCTGCCGCAAGCCGACCACCTCCTGCTGGAGTTGTATGAACGGCTGACGCGTCAGCTTTTTCAGGATGCCGCCCGGCCGGATGCAAGGGTCCGCCTGGAAGGAAGTGCTTTTCAGAACCTGCGCGATCTTCTGGGAGTGATGGGTGCGCTCCCCTCACCCTGGGGGGATTTCCTAGCCACAGACGCCAATCAATGGGCCAGCTGGGCCGAATTGGATCATCAGCTTCTGCAATGGAACTGGTGCCTGGAACCGTTAGAGCCGCTGGAACTTCTGCCGGGGATGCTTCGGGAAAGCCCCACCTTGATGCTGAGCCAAACCGGCGAGACATCACGACTCGACAAGGAATTGCTGGATGCCGATGCGGCACCGGACGTCACGGCATCCCTGCGCGAGGCGGAACTGGAAGAACCTCTACCCCTCTTCGCTCCCCGCCGTCAGCCCCTGCCCAACACCGAGATCTATGCCCAGCATTTGCTGGAACAGAGTCGGCGGTTGGTTCTTGGACGGACAGGTCTCACCATCGTTCTTCTGGATGATCCAGCCCTGCGCCGAACACTCACGGCCGGCCTGGCCGCTGAATTCGGGATGCGCGTGCAGGAGCAGTGCACGACTCCGGAAGCTAATGGAGTCATCAGCTCCAGCTGGAGCTGGTGGCTGGAGCACCAGGAACGCCTGCCGGAGCCTGACCAGCTGATCGTGGGTCTGCTGCCCATCGCAAGTCTGAGCGATCCGTTAACGGCGGCTCGGGTGGAACGCCTCAAACGGCTCGGCAACGACTGGTTCCGCTCACTGCTGCTCCCGGAAGCCTTGCGTTTGATTCCAGCCGCACTTGCACCCCTTCGCCGCTCGGGCGGCCGCCTGGCCGTTCTCGATGGCCGGCTACGCGGTCGCAGCTGGGGTGACCAGGTTCTGCAAAGACTCGAGCCATGGCAGCCCCTGCAACGCCTTTTGCCCAACTGAAAAAGCGACAGGCAGCAGGCTGCTTAGGCTGATCTGGAAACAACGCACCTGATGGGAGAAGCCCGACGTCGCGCTGCCCAGGGCCTTCCACCCCGCCAGCCCAAAAAGGACGCCAAACCTGTGGATGAGTCGCCCCGGATTGTGTCCTGGTTTCCGCTCACCAGAAACCAGACCCAACAGTTCATGGCGGTGACGACCAAAGGCGCCTGGTTTGGGATCGGCGCGATGGTGCTCCTCTGGATCACTGTGCGTTTCATTGGTCCGATGGCCGGCTGGTGGACCCTGGCAGACACTCCCTGAAGACAATTCATTAGCGACCCCTAACAACGCGGCAGAAAGCAACGAAATCAGAAGAAAAGCTTTAAATTAAGTCTCATTTTGGACTCAGGCATGTTTTCCCGTCTCGCCGAGCATTACATGTTTGTGGTTCACGACCTGGTGATGAGTCTCCAGGCCCTTGCAGAAGGACTGAAGGGAGCGGGAGTCACCGCGAGCTGTTATCGCTGCGGCGAAGACCTTGACGCTCACGGAGCCTCCTTTGTTGCTGAAATGGGAGACGGGCACATCGTGCGCTTTCTCGTCTCTGATTTCGGAATCAGCTGGGTTGAGTCTCGCAACGGCCGCGAGCTCGTAAAGCTTGAAGGTGCCGAAGCCATCCAGGAGCTCCAACGAATGGCCCAGATGATTCAAAACCCGAGCCATCTCCAAACGGCGACAGGACAGTTCAACCAGACGCCTGTCGCCGCGGCCTGAATCAGGCCGCTTCACCTCTTTTATCAACAGCCGGGGATGCCTGTGCCGCCGTACGGGCTGCGGCTGCCAAAGGGCGCATCGAATTGGCCTTCACCTCGGAACCCTCGGTGAGCTTCTGTCGAACCAGGCCCTCAAGTTTGACGGCGATCTCGGGGTTGTCTTCCATCCAGGCGATCGTGTTGTCACGCCCCTGGCCAATGTTGTCGCCCTCGTAGCTGTACCAGGCTCCTTTGCGAATCACCACGCCTGTCTCCTCCGCCAGGTCGAGCAGACAACCAAGGGTGCTTATGCCGCGGCCGAACAAGATGTCGAACTCAGCGATCCGGAACGGGGGAGCCACCTTGTTCTTGGCCACCTTGACCTTGGCGCGGATCCCGAATTCCTCGGTACCTTTCTTCAGGGTCTGAATCCGACGAATGTCCAGCCGCACGGAGGCATAGAACTTGAGCGCGTTTCCACCGGTGGTGGTTTCTGGATTGCCGTAAGTGACGCCGATTTTGAGACGCAACTGGTTGAGGAAAATCACCGTGCATCCGGACTTGCCGATGTTGCCGGTGATCTTGCGCATGGCCTGACTCATCAAACGGGCCTGGCTGCCGACCGCCAGATCGCCCATTTCCCCCTCGATCTCGGCGCGGGGCGTTAACGCGGCAACGGAGTCAACCACAACGATGTCGACCGCTGCGGACCGCACCAGCTGATCCACGATTTCCAGCGCCATCTCACCGGTGTCCGGCTGAGACACCAGCAAATTCTCCACATCCACCCCGAGCGAGGCGGCATAAACAGGATCCAGGGCGTGCTCAGCATCCACGAAAGCCGCGACGCCGCCACGCTTCTGCACCTCAGAAATGGCATGAAGCGTGAGGGTGGTTTTACCCGAGCTCTCAGGCCCGTAGATCTCAACAACGCGGCCTTTGGGGTAACCACCGCCCAGGGCGAGATCCAGGGTGAGCGCTCCGGTGGAGATCGTCTCAACCCTCATGCGGGAGGCATCCCCCAGGCGCATGATCGAACCTTTGCCGAAATTGCGCTCGATCTGACCGAGCACCAGATTCAGCGCCTTATCGCGCTCACCGGAGGAACGGGGATCGGAACCGGCGGCGGCGGATTTCATTTCAACAGGCATGGAAACACTCTGAAGTTAAGGAACGAGAGATCCAATACCACGAAGGCAGCAAATCGTCCCATGTAGTACAGACGTACGCTAACGGATCAGGGCCATTGCGCCAGGGGCTTGGCCAGACGATCCAGATCGATGAGTCGAATACCAGGCGGCAGCTGCTTGCGGTCTGCAGGCTTCAGATAGCCCCAGTCCACCAGGTAGCAGGGGAGCCCCTGAAGTCCTTCCGTGGAGAGCACTGTCTCAAGAGTGGCGCGGCGATCCTCCACAAATCCGCGCAGGGGACGTTCCCGCTGAAGTCGAAGCAGCACCTCGGATTTGGGTCCGGCCTCACGGCCATCAAGCCGCGCCGGCTCTAGATCGAAGGCGTTGAGCAGCTCTGCGGTGAAAGCCTCACTTTTGGTGGTCAGAACAGCCCAGTCCAGGCCCTCATCACCCAGAGATCGGAGACGTCGGGCCAATCCTGGGAAAGGGCGGTGCAGCTGGAGCCAGGCGGCACGGTCCTGTTGCACCGCCTGCAGCCGAGCTCGATCGAGCGCGCCCTGGAGCAGGTCATCCCGCCAGCCCCTCCGCAGAAGAGCTGCACGCTGCTGCACTTCATAGCCCTCAACCCAGGCCTCCTCATTCAGGTCCGACAACTCCGCGGCCAGGAGCACCATTTCCCAGCCGTGATGAATCCAGGGCCTCAGACGCCGGAACAGCTCAGGAACTTGCGCCGGGAACAATCCGGAAGGCTCGGCGTTGAGAGACTTGGCGGCATGCCAGGAGCTCCACCAATACTCAGCCATTCCATCGACGATGACCCCGTCGAAATCAAAAACGAGGAGTGGGTGCTCCTGCATATCGAAAAAACTGGGCCGCTAGGATTCGAACCTAGGAATGGCGAGACCAAAACCCGCTGCCTTACCGCTTGGCGACGGCCCAATATTCCAAAAGACTCCTCATTGAGGCACGTCTCTGGCATCTCCATAGTTACTCACAGCGGCCTCACCTTCGTCAATCCATCCGGAAGGCTTCAGGGGGGAAACACCCTCAACCTGCACTGCTCTGCTGAGCCGAACACATCGCTGCGCAGGCGGTAACGCTGCACCAGCTCCTCCTGCATGCGGCGCACCCGTTCCGTTCGTGGCAGCAGCTCAACGGGTCGCCCTTCAGGCATCACCACCCGCTCCACGGCTAAACGGCATTCCTCCAATCCGGCCAGCTCGTCATCCTGAGACTGTGAAACACCAGCTGGCACCGGCTCAGAACGATCCCCTCGGCGACTAACCAGGCGATCCACAGCACGTTCGACCTGGGGCAGGGTGTCAGCCTTGATCACCAGGATCGGCACTTTCAGCTCGCGAGCCTGACGACGCAGAGAAGGCTGGCGACCCAACCCCTGACGCATGCTGAGGATCACATCGGCATCGGCAAGATCATCCACAACCCTCACCGGCCATCGGTGCCGGCGTGAGGCTTCCTCCACCAACTGCGGCGTGATTCCACAGCAGAGGAGCTGCAGATCATCCTTAGCTTCAGCCTCAGTGTCATCTGGTGGCAACGGTGCGACGTGCGGCGAGGGCACAGGCACAGCGGCCAGAGCCGGACGCCCCGGGTGAGCAGGTCGCTTCGGTTGCGACGACTCCACCAGTCGCAGGGATCCTTCCGCAGTCAGCTCCCGCTCCTGGGCACGGGCAGGCAATCCACGCAACAACTGATCCACCGTTGCCGCGACATCGATGTGGACCGCCCAGCGATTCCGGCTGTGCATTTCAACCGCAACTGGAAACGTAGGGTCTGCAGCCCGTTCCAAGACGGTCTTCTGTGTGCGCCGGCGCCGGGCTTCATCATCGCCAAGCGTGACGGACTGAATGCCCCCAACAAGATCACTCAAGGTGGGGTTCTTGATCAGATTCGCCAGGGCATTGCCATGGGCCGTGGCGACCAGCATCACGCCTCGTTCAGCGATGGTTCGGGCCGCTTGCGCCTCCAATTCCGTCCCGATCTCGTCAATGACGATCACCTCGGGCATGTGATTCTCCACCGCCTCGATCATCACCTGGTGCTGCAGCTCAGGGCGGGCAACCTGCATCCGTCGTGCACGACCGATGGCGGGATGGGGGATATCACCATCCCCAGCGATCTCATTGCTGGTGTCGATGACCACCACCCGTTTATGCAAGTCATCGGCCAGGACCCTGGCGATCTCACGCAAAGCCGTGGTTTTACCCACGCCGGGGCGTCCCATGAGCAACAGAGATTCTCCACTGTCAAGCAGATCCCGCACCATCGCCACGGTGCCGAAAACAGCACGCCCGATGCGGCAGGTCAGTCCCACCACATCACCCTGACGATTGCGGATGGCACTGATCCGGTGGAGGGTCCGCTCGATGCCGGCACGGTTATCCGCTCCGAAACTCCCCAGGCGAGACACGGTGGCGTCAAGGTCGTCCCGGGTCAGCGGTCGATCACCCAGCACCTGGGCACGGCCGGGATAACGGGCCTCGGGCAGACGTCCTAAATCGAGAACCACCTCAAGAAGTGAGGTGCTCTGTTCCTGCGTCTGTAAGGCGTCCTGCACCTGTTGAGGAAGCAGACGGAGCAACCGCTGAAGGTCATCGGTGATCCGCTCTGTGGTCATGGCGGCACCTCCTGAGCGCCTTTTAGCAAAGATCCGTGGTCAAACAGCGGGCCTGCCAGGGCCGCACCAGGGCCTCAGCCAGGGCCAGCCCCCGCCGCCAACCTTCCGGCCAGTGACGCAGAGCTGTACCCCTGGCCTGAGCTTCCAGGATCAGCGGCATCACCACCCTGCGAGCCATCCCTCCAAAGGCCACACCAGCTGGATACTCATCGACTCCGAGCAGATCGATGGTGTGCCCATTGGTGCCCCCTGCCAGCTGGAGTGGGCCCGGAGGAGCCAGTGGACTCAAGCGACGCCATAGCTGCACAGCCGCCCGGGCGGTCCCAGCGCCGACATCACCACTCATCGGGCGACCGTCAAGCTGCCAAAGGGGCCGAAGTCCATGCCGCCGCAGACTGTTGAAGCGACTCCAAAGCTCACAACTCAGCGCCTGAGGCGTCAGTGCATGACCTTCGAGACCGCAGCTGACGGCTAAACGCTGCAAAGGAACCCGGGAGACGGCCAAAGCAGCGATCACCGCATCAAAGGCTTCTGAGCGTCCAGGGGCCGTATGGACCTCAACAGCATCGGGCCGCACCTCCGCAAGGAGCGTGGCTATCGCGACATTGTCCAGGCGATGGTCTCGCTCGGAGATGTAGCCATGGGGACAGGCCGGCAGGCACCGTCCACAGCCATAACAACGACGTGCGTCAACTGCGGTGTTGAAGGCGATGGCATCTGCTGGACAGATCCGTTCACAGGGACGCGGACAATCGGAGGGACAGCGCGTGGGATCAAACCAGGCCTTGCGGAAGTGCGCATCGGGGCCGTCGCTGACGCTGACCATCAGCCAGGGGCGGGGGAAGCCGCTTTCATCCAACCAGTCCAGCCCCTGACGGGCAGCACGAACTACTGCGGAATCGGCCGCAACATCAACACAGGACACGCCTGCAGCCCCATAGAGGGCACAGAGATCAGCAATCGCGGTCAGATCCTGATTACTGGCCCCACAGATGAGTTTGACCCAGCTTCCACGGGTCAAACATTGATCTGGATTCAGCCGGCAAGCAGTGCTTTCATCGGCTGCCATCTGAGACTCCGGGCACCACCCATCTCCACGATGATGCGAAGCCGTGGTTCTCGCTTGCAGAGATCACACAGCGATAGAAGCTCAGACGTGGACAAAACCTGACCTTCCAACAGCCAGAGAGCGACAGGAGAATCCCCTTCAAAGAGATCTCCAAGCTGAGGCATCACCTCTTGCACTTCACCGACTGCAGCACTTCGGCCAACGCTCTGATGGCCCAGGTGAGGTGGGCGGACACCATGTTTCTGAGTGAGATATACCTCCGGATCTCCGAGCCCACGTGCTGAGGTGATGCGGGTTTTGTAGCCAGCGGCGCGTAGCCGACGCAGCAGCCGAGTTTCGGATCCCCCCTCGAGAGGTGCATGAACGGCTAAGCAGCCGCTTGCATCCAAATCACGACGGAATCCCCGTCCAGAAAGGAGCAGAGGCATGGCTGCGGAATGTCTGAAAAAGATTCTGGCAGCACAGGGCCTGGACAGAGCGTCAGATCAGAGGGATGGGGACACCCCATCAGGTAGTCTCATTGTTTGTTCTGCGTTTCTGTGCCCGTCCGCTAGCCGGGCCTCCAGTCGGCAGAACAGATTCGGCGATTGCGCCGAGTCCTCAGGTCAGTGCGGATCACATCATCCGCCGGGAAACTTTCGAAGCACATCGCTGCAACGACCAGTCCCAACCTCGCTGAATCGCTCGCTAGCCCCATTCAAAACGTCGTTTCTCCCGAAACGGCTGTTTCGAACAACGTTCGCGTCATACCGATCAGCAAAACCATGCCCCATCCGGGCAACCGGATGGTGGTAGTTCCGCTGGCGTTTCATCCCCTTCCATGTCAATCGGCATCCTCGGGAAGAAATTGGGCATGTCCCAGTTCTTCGACGAGCAGGGCAAATCGGTCCCCGTCACCTTGATCGAGGCCGGCCCCTGCCGCATCACCCAACTCAAAAACAACGACACCGATGGCTATGCCGCGGTGCAGATCGGCTTCGGGGAAACCCGCGAGAAGTTGATCAACAAGCCCTCCAAGGGCCACCTCAACAAAACCGGCGACTCCCTGTTGCGTCACCTGCGCGAGTACCGCGTCGATGGCCTTGATGGATTCGAGCTGGGCGGCTCTGTCACCGTCGGTGACTTCGAAGCCGGACAGAAGGTCGATGTCAGCGGCGACACCATCGGTCGTGGTTTCTCTGGCTATCAGAAGCGTCATGGCTTCAGCCGTGGACCGATGACCCACGGTTCCAAGAACCATCGTCAACCCGGTTCGATCGGACCAGGCACAACGCCAGGGCGTATCTATCCCGGTAAGCGCATGGCCGGTCGCTACGGCGGCAAAAAAATCACCACCCGCGGTCTGACCATCCTCAAAGTGGATAACGAACGCAACCTGCTGGTGGTCAAGGGCTCGGTACCCGGCAAACCGGGAGCTCTGCTCAACATTCGTCCCGCCTTGCGCGTTGGCGACAAGTCCGCCAAAGGAGGTAAGTGATGGCTGACTGCATCGTTCGCGATTGGCAAGGGAAGGAAGCCGGAAAGGCCTCCATCGACCTCAAGGTGGCCAAGGAATCCACCGCCAATGACCTGATGCACCGTGCCGTCCTGCGCCAGCAGGCCCACAGTCGTCAGGGAACCGCCTCCACACTCACCCGCTCCGAGGTGCGTGGTGGTGGCCGCAAGCCCTACAAGCAGAAGGGAACCGGCCGAGCTCGTCAGGGTTCGATCCGCACTCCTCTGCGTCCCGGCGGCGGCATCGTCTTCGGACCCAAGCCCCGCACCTACAACCTTGCGATGAACCGCAAGGAGCGTCGTCTGGCTCTGCGCACCGCGCTGATGGCTCGCCTTGATGACGTCATCGTGGTGAAAGGCTTCGGCGCTTCGCTTGAAGCACCCAAGACCCGTGAAATCACGGACGCCCTTGGTCGTCTCAGCATTGCTGCGGACTCCAAGGTGCTGATCGTGCTCAGCGACCCTTCCGATGCGGTGCGCCGCTCCGTGCGCAACCTTGAGAAGGTGAAGCTGATCGCCGCAAACCAGCTCAACGTCTTCGATCTGCTCAACGCCAATTCACTGGTGGTCGGCGAGGACGCTCTTGCAACCATTCAGGAGGTGTACGGCGATGACTGAACGCTTCAAGGGACGGCTGGCGGATGTGATCCGCAGGCCACTCATCACCGAGAAGGCCACCCGTGCCCTCGAGTTCAACCAGTACACCTTCGAGGTGGACCACCGCGCCGCCAAACCTGACATCAAGGCCGCCATTGAGCAGCTCTTCGACGTGAAGGTCACCGGCATCAGCACCATGAACCCTCCCCGACGCAGTCGCCGGATGGGTCGCTTCGCCGGCAAACGCGCCCAGGTGAAGAAAGCCGTGGTGCGCCTTGCGGAGGGCAACTCAATCCAACTCTTCCCTGAGTCCTGAGGGGTCTGAATCGTCATGGCAATCCGTAATTTCCGCCCCTACACCCCCGGAACCCGCACCCGGGTGGTCACCGACTTCAGTGAAGTCACCGGCCGCAAGCCGGAACGCAGCCTCGTGGTGTCCAAGCACCGCCGCAAGGGCCGCAATAACCGTGGTGTGATCACCTGCCGCCACCGTGGTGGTGGTCACAAACGCCTCTACCGACTGGTGGACTTCCGTCGCAACAAGCACGGCGTTCCCGCCAAGGTTGCGGCGATCCACTACGACCCCCACCGCAACGCCAGGCTGGCGCTGCTCTTCTACACGGACGGTGAGAAGCGCTATATCCTTGCGCCGGCAGGCGTATCGGTGGGTCAGACCGTGATCTCCGGCCCTGATGCACCGATTGAAAACGGCAACGCAATGCCGCTTTCAGCCATCCCGCTCGGTTCCTCTGTTCACTGCGTCGAGCTTTATGCCGGTCGCGGTGGCCAGATGGTTCGCACCGCTGGCGCCAGCGCTCAGGTGATGGCCAAGGAAGGTGACTACGTCGCCCTCAAACTTCCCTCCACCGAGGTCCGCCTGGTTCGCCGTGAGTGCTACGCCACCCTCGGCGAAGTCGGCAACTCGGAGATGCGCAACACCAGCCTGGGCAAGGCCGGTCGTCGTCGCTGGCTGGGTCGTCGTCCCCAGGTTCGAGGCAGTGTGATGAACCCCTGCGACCACCCCCATGGTGGTGGTGAGGGTCGGGCACCGATCGGCCGTTCCGGACCGGTGACTCCTTGGGGCAAACCCGCCCTCGGTCTCAAGACCCGCAAGCGGAACAAGCCCAGCAACCAATACGTGCTCCGGAAGCGTCGCAAGACCTCCAAGCGGAGCCGTGGCGGACGCGATTCCTGATGAAAACCATCACCTTGCCGCTTGCTTAAACCGCTATGGGACGTTCACTCAAAAAAGGTCCGTTTATTGCCGACAGCCTTCTTCGCAAGGTTGAAAAGCAGAACGACAACGACGACAAGTCCGTGATCAAAACCTGGTCACGGGCCTCCACGATTCTTCCAATGATGATCGGCCACACCGTTGCCGTTCACAACGGTCGGACCCATGTGCCGGTGTTCATCACCGAGCAGATGGTGGGTCACAAGCTGGGGGAGTTCGCTCCCACACGCACCTTCAAGGGCCACATCAAAGACAAAAAAGGAGGCCGCTGATTCCATGACATCGTCAACCCCCACGGCTTCCACCGCCCAGGCACATGGCCGCTACATCCGCGGTTCTGTGTCGAAGGTGCGTCGTGTACTCGATCAGATCCGAGGTCGCACCTATCGCGACGCGCTGATCATGCTCGAGTTCATGCCCTACCGCTCCACCGGGCCGATCACGAAGGTGCTTCGGTCTGCTGTTGCCAACGCAGAGCACAACCTGGGTCTCGACCCTGCCTCACTGGTGATTTCCACCGCGAGTGCGGACATGGGACCAGTCATGAAGCGCTACCGCCCCCGGGCTCAGGGACGCGCTTTCCAGATCAAGAAGCAGACCTGCCACATCAGCATTGCTGTGGCGGCTCAGCCCGATTCCTGACCCCCGAGGATCCGACCCAATGGGACACAAAATCAACCCAACCGGTCTGCGCCTGGGGATCACCCAGGAACACCGGTCCCGCTGGTACGCCTCCAGCAAAAGTTATCCGGCCCTCCTCCAGGAGGATGACCGGATTCGCAAGTTCATCCACAAGAAATACGGTTCTGCAGGCATCAGTGATGTTCTGATTGCCCGCAAAGCTGACCAGCTCGAGGTGGAACTCAAAACCGCCCGCCCCGGTGTCCTCGTCGGACGTCAGGGCAGCGGCATTGAGGAGCTCCGTTCCGGTATCCAGAAAACCGTCGGGGACAACAGCCGCCAGGTTCGGATCAACGTTGTGGAAGTGGAGCGCGTCGACGGTGATGCGTTCCTGCTGGCCGAATACATCGCCCAGCAGCTCGAAAAACGTGTGGCCTTCCGCCGCACGATCCGCATGGCCGTCCAGCGTGCCCAGCGTGCTGGTGTTCTCGGTCTCAAGATCCAGGTCTCAGGCCGACTCAACGGCGCCGAGATCGCCAGAACGGAATGGACCCGTGAGGGTCGCGTTCCCCTCCACACCCTGCGTGCCGACATCGACTACGCCACCAAGGTGGCCACGACGACCTACGGCGTGCTTGGCATCAAGGTGTGGGTGTTCAAGGGCGAGGTGCTGAACGAGCAGTCTCAGCCGATGCCGGTGGGAGCTTCGCCCCGCCGCCGGGCCAGTCGTCGGCCCCAACAGTTCGAAGACCGCTCCAACGAGGGTTGAACAGGAGGCCTAAACCATGCTTAGTCCAAAACGCGTCAAATTTCGTAAGCAACATCGCGGCCGCATGCGCGGCGTCGCGACCAGGGGCAACACGATTGCCTTCGGACAGTTTGCGCTGCAAGCCCAGGAATGCGGCTGGATCACCTCGCGTCAGATCGAAGCCAGTCGTCGAGCCATGACCCGCTATGTGAAGCGGGGTGGACAAATCTGGATTCGGATCTTCCCGGATAAGTCCGTAACGATGCGAGCCGCCGAAACCCGGATGGGTTCCGGTAAAGGCAACCCGGAGTTCTGGGTTGCGGTGATCAAGCCCGGCCGGATCCTCTTCGAAATGGGTGGTGATGAAATCACTCCCGAAATTGCTCGGGAAGCCATGCGCCTCGCGCAATACAAGCTGCCCGTGAAGACCAAGTTCATCCAGCTGGATGAACAGGAGCAGAAGGCTGGAGCCAAGGCCCCGGCAGCTTCTGATTCCGTCACCGTGGAGTCCTGACCATGGCCCGTCCCAACGCCGCCGATATGCGCAGCCTTTCCGATTCGGACCTGAATGAACAGATCGACGGCTTGCGCCGTGAGCTGTTCCAGCTCCGTTTCGAGCAAGCCACGCGTCAACTCGCCAACACGCACCGTTTCAAAGAGGTCCGCATCAAGCTGGCCCAGATGCTGACGGTGCAGTCGGAGCGCCAGCGCTCCACCGCCTCCTGATCCCCTACTCCGTAACCATGGCAGTCAAGGAAAGGGTCGGCACCGTCGTCAGCGACAAGATGGAAAAAACGGTGGTGGTCGCGGTGGAAAGCCGCTTCCCCCATCCCATCTACAAGAAGACGGTCAGCCGCACCACCCGCTACAAAGCCCACGACGAAGACAACACCTGTCGCGTCGGAGATCGCGTGCGTATCACCGAAACCCGTCCGATGAGCCGGCATAAACGCTGGACCATCGCAGAGGTGCTCAGCAACAGCCCCAAGGGTGAGTCCACGGACGCAGAGGTGAAAGCATGATTCAGCAGGAGACCTATCTGAGCGTCGCCGACAACAGTGGCGCCAAGCGCATCCAGTGCATTCGTGTGCTGGGCACCAACCGTCGCTACGCCCACGTGGGCGATGTGATCGTTGCGGCTGTCAAGGATGCTGCTCCCAATATGGGCGTGAAGAAGTCCGATGTGGTCAAAGCTGTTGTGGTGCGAACGAAAGCCACCATGCGTCGGGAAACCGGTAATTCGATCCGGTTCGACGACAACGCCGCGGTGATCATCAACGACGACAAGAACCCGAAAGGGACTCGCGTTTTCGGACCGGTTGCCCGTGAACTGCGGGAGCGCAGTTTCACCAAAATCGTGTCCCTCGCTCCGGAGGTGATCTGACCATGGCAACAGCAACCACCAAAGCCAAGGCCCTCGATCGCATCAAGATGCGCATCCGCAAAGGTGACACCGTTCAGGTGATCTCCGGGAAGGACAAGGGCAAAACCGGTGCCGTTCTGCGCACCCTGCCCAACGAGAACCGCGTTGTTGTGGAAGGCGTGAACATGCGGACCCGCCACGAAAAACCAACGCAGGAAGGCGAATCCGGACGGATCGTCACCGAAGAGGCTGCCTTGCATGCTTCCAACGTGATGCTCTTTTCCACCGACAAAAAGGTGGCCAGCCGCGTTGAAATCGTCGTTGAAAAAGACGGCACCAAAAAACGCCGGCTGAAGAAAACCGGTGAAGTCATCGACTGAACCCGACTTCTGACCAAGCCCAGAAGCAATTCACCCCGTTATGTCACTCAAGAAGCGCTACCGGGAGACCATTCAGCCCAAGCTGAAAAAGGATCTCTCCCTCACCAACATCCACGAAGTTCCCAAGGTGGTGAAAGTCACCGTCAACCGGGGACTTGGAGAAGCCGCCGCCAACGCCAAGTCCCTTGAGGCCTCGGTGAACGAGCTGGCCCAGATCACCGGCCAGAAGGTCGTTGTGACCCGTGCCAAAAAAGCCATCGCCGGCTTCAAGATTCGCCAGGGCATGCCGATTGGCTGTGCCGTCACGCTGCGCGGTGATCGGATGTACGCCTTCCTGGAGCGCCTGATCAACCTGGCGTTGCCCCGTATCCGCGACTTCCGCGGTGTGAGCCCGAAGAGCTTCGACGGGCGTGGCAACTACACCCTCGGGGTACGCGAGCAGATCATCTTCCCTGAGATCTCCTTCGACAAGATTGATGCCATCAGGGGCATGGACATCACCATCGTGACCACTGCCCGTTCGGACGAAGAGGGCCGGGCCCTCCTCCGCGAGATGGGAATGCCGTTCCAGAGCAACTGAGCCCTCCCCGTCGACACTTATGGCCAACCACGATCCCATTTCCGACATGCTCACTCGCATTCGCAATGCGAGTGAAAAGCGTCACGAGACCACCAAAATCCCCGCTTCGCGGATGACCCGCAGCATCGCCAAGGTGCTGCAACAGGAGGGCTTCATCTCCGAAATCAGCGAACAGGGTGAAGGCGTTCGCACAGAGTTAGTGCTCGCCCTCAAGTACAGCGGCAAGCACCGTCTCCCCACCATTCGCTCCATGCAGCGGGTCAGCAAGCCTGGCCTGCGCATCTACAAGAACACCCGTGGCCTTCCAAAAGTCCTCGGCGGCCTTGGAGTAGCCATCATCTCCACCTCCAAAGGAGTGATGAGCGACCGCGATGCACGCCGCGAAGGCGTTGGTGGCGAAGTGCTCTGTTACGTCTACTGATCCGGAGCTGAACCATGTCACGTATTGGTAAAAACCCCGTTCCCGTCCCCGACAAGGTGACCGTGTCCCTCGACGGCCTGACCGTCAAGGTCAAAGGACCCAAGGGAGAGCTGGAACGCACCCTTCCTGACGGCGTCAGTGTCAGCCAGGAAAACAATTTCATCGTTGTCTCTCCCACGAGCACCAAGCGAATCTCCCGCGAACGTCACGGTCTGTGTCGTGCCCTTGTCGCGAACATGATCGAAGGTGTCAACAACGGCTACAGCAAGAGCCTTGAAATCATCGGCGTGGGTTCCCGGGCCCAGGTCAAGGGCAAAACCCTTGTGGTGAGTGCTGGCTACAGCCACCCGGTGGAAGTCAATCCCCCCGAGGGAATCACCTTCAAGGTGGAGAACAACACCAAGGTGATCGTTTCTGGCATTGACAAGGAATTGGTGGGCAACGAAGCCGCCAAAGTCCGCGCCATTCGTCCGCCCGAGCCTTACAAGGGCAAAGGAATCCGCTACGAAGGCGAATGGATCCTGCGCAAGGCGGGCAAGTCCGGCAAGAAATAAGCCTTGTCCTGACCGTCCCACCCGTACCTCAGCATGTCCAAACTTTCTCGCAAACAGCAGACGCAAAAACGCCACCGCCGGCTGCGTCGCCACATCAACGGAACCTCCGACCGCCCTCGGCTGGCTGTGTTCCGTTCGAACAATCACATCTACGCCCAGGTCATCGACGATGCCGCCCAGAGCACGCTCTGCTCGGCGTCGACCGTTGACAAGGAACTGCGCTCAGGCCTCAAGGCCAACGGCGGCAGCTGCGATGCCTCCGTCGCCGTCGGCGAACTGGTGGCCAAACGCGCCATCGCCAAAGGCATCCAGCAGGTGGTCTTCGACCGTGGTGGCAATCTGTACCACGGTCGGGTGAAAGCCCTTGCCGACGCCGCCCGGGAAGCGGGCCTTCAGTTCTGACTCCTGCTAACCCATGACCGATTCCTCCCCCCAGTCCAACTCCAATGCCGTGCCGGGCGCGGCCGATGTCCCTGCCGCAGCTACTGGCCAGCAGCAACAGCAGGAACAGCGCCGTGGTCGCGGTGACCGCGATGGACGTCGCGGCGATCGTCGCGGTGGACGTCGCGGACAAGAACGTGATTCCGAATGGCAGGAGCGCGTGGTGCAAATTCGCCGTGTCTCCAAGACCGTCAAAGGCGGCAAGAAAATGAGCTTCCGGGCCATCGTTGTCGTCGGCAACGAAAAAGGTCAGGTCGGTGTCGGTGTCGGCAAGGCCGGCGATGTCATCGGTGCCGTTCGAAAGGGCGTTGCCGATGGCAAGAAGCAAATGGTGAAGGTGCCCCTCACCCGCCACAATTCCATCCCGACCCTGTCCAATGGCCGTGATGGTGCTGCCAGCGTTCTGATTCGTCCTGCAGCGCCGGGTACCGGGGTGATCGCGGGTGGTTCCATCCGCACAGTTCTGGAACTCGCCGGTATCAAGAACGTCCTGGCCAAGCGTCTGGGCAGCAAGACCCCCCTGAACAATGCACGGGCTGCCATGGTGGCCCTGTCTCTTCTCCGTACCCACAAGGAGACAGCCAAGGAACGGGGAATCTCCCTCGAGCAGATCTACTCCTGATTCGCGATGACTCTCCGACTTAATTCTTTAAAACCCAACAAGGGCGCTCGCCGTCGCAAATTGCGCAAGGGCCGTGGCATCGCTGCGGGCCAGGGAGCCAGCTGTGGCTTCGGCATGCGGGGCCAAAAATCCCGTTCCGGCCGGCCCACGCGCCCCGGTTTCGAGGGTGGTCAGATGCCGCTCTACCGCCGCGTCCCGAAGCTGAAGCACTTCCCTCTGGTGAACCAGAAGCACTTCACGGTGCTCAACGTGTCGGCCTTGAATTCCATCAAGGACGGCAGCACTGTGAATCTGGATTCACTGGTGAAGGATGGCACCGTCACCAGCCCGAAGCATCCTCTGAAAATTCTTGGCAATGGTGAACTAAGCGTGAAGTTGACGGTTCAGGCCGCTGCTTTCACCGCCTCAGCCAGGTCCAAGATCGAAGCCGCAGGCGGCAGCTGCGAAATCCTGGCCTGAACGGAGCGGTTCACCCCTCCTTCAGTTCTATGGTCTGAACCGTCCGCTGGACTTCGGTCCACGGGCGGCTTCGCTGTATTCAGCCCACCCAACTCCTCCTGTCCATGCTTGTCAGTCGGGGACGCAACCCCAACGCCGCCGAAGTCATCAGTCAGCTGATCGGCAACTCCGGCTTGCGCAACCGGGTCCTCACAACCCTGGGACTGCTTTTACTGGTGCGTTTCGGGATCTACATCCCCATCCCAGGCATTGACCGAGACGCCTTCGCCAGCTTCATCGACCAGGGCGGCTCACTGCTGGGCTTCCTGGATATTTTCACAGGCGGCGGCATCTCCACACTCGGGGTGTTCGCCCTGGGAATCCTGCCGTTCATCAATGCTTCGATCATTCTCCAGCTGTTGACGGGAGCGATCCCGCAACTAGAGGACCTTCAGAAGAACGAAGGAGAGGCCGGGCGCCGCAAGATTGCTCAGATCACCCGCTACGTTTCGCTGGGATGGGGTTTGATCCAAAGCGTGATCTTCGCTCTGATCCTGCGCCAATACGCCGTCGAAGGGGTCAGTCAATCCGTGTTCGTCGTCCAGACAGCGCTTTGCCTGGTGACGGGATCAATGGTGGTGATGTGGATCAGCGAGGTGATTACCGAGCGAGGTATCGGCCAGGGGGCATCCCTTGTGATTTTCCTGAACATCGTCGCGTCGCTGCCAAGAACCCTTGGTGCCACCATCGAAGCCGCTCAGACCGGTGACAGGAACACGGTTCTCGGCATCGTCGTGCTCCTGCTGGTCTTTCTGGTCACGATCGTGGGAATCATCTTTGTTCAAGAAGGTGCCAGACGCATTCCGATCGTGAGTGCCAAGCGTCAGATCGGCGGCGCCGGGGTTCTGCCCACCCGCCAGAGCTACCTGCCCCTGAAGCTCAACGCCGGTGGCGTGATGCCGATCATCTTTGCGTCGGCCCTTTTCATCCTTCCGGTCACTCTGGCCAACGTCACCAAAAGTGAATGGTTGATCCGTGCTGCCAGCAGCCTCAATCCCGGTGCTGCCAACCCATGGCCGTACACCGTGATGTTCTTCAGCCTGATTCTCGGTTTCTCCTACTTCTATGCCTCACTCACGGTGAACCCCACGGACATCGCGTCCAATCTGAAGAAAGGGGGTGTTGCCATCCCCGGGGTGAGACCAGGCAGCGCAACAGCGACGTACCTCTCCGGAGTGCAGAACCGACTCACTTTGCTGGGCGGCCTCTTTCTTGGTGCCGTTGCGATCATTCCGGCCGCTGTCGAGCGGGCGACCAACGTGCAGACCTTCCAAGGGCTGGGGGCGACGTCCCTGCTGATCCTGGTGGGAGTGGCCATTGACACCGCCAAACAGGTGCAGACCTACGTGATCTCACAGCGCTACGAGGGTCTGGTCCGCCAGTGATCCCTTGCGCACCAGCGCATCCATTCATTCAGACCACCGCAACGAACGATGAAAACCCGCCTTCTTTTCCTCGGACCCCCTGGAGCCGGCAAGGGCACCCAGGCTGCCCTGCTCTGCGAATCCAGTGGCATGAAGCATCTTTCCACTGGAGATCTGCTGCGTGGTGAGGTGGCTGCAGGAACTGAGCTCGGCAAGGAAGCCGAAGCTCTGATGAACCGTGGCGAACTGGTCAGTGACGCCCTGGTACTTGCCATCGTCGAAAGCCAGATGAAAAGCCTGGGTGGACATGGCTGGCTGCTCGACGGCTTCCCTCGCACCGTGCCCCAGGCCGAAGCACTGGAACCACTGCTGGCAGAGATGCAACAACCGATCGAAGCTGTGGTTCTGTTGGAACTCGACGATGCCGTGCTGATCGAACGCCTGCTCGGACGGGGTCGTGCCGATGACAATGAAGCGGTGATTCGAAATCGGCTTGAGGTTTATCGCGAAAAAACAGCTCCGCTCATCAAGTTCTATCGAGACAAAGGCCTGCTCATCTCCGTTCCAGCACACGGGAGTGTGGAGGCGATCACTCAGCAAATTCGAGAGGTATTGAGTTAACTCGTGTGATACGGTTGCCGTTTGGAAATTTGGAGAGCTTCGCCCCATGAAGGTGCGTTCCTCAGTCAAAAAAATTAGTCCTGACGATCAGATCGTCCGGCGCCGGGGTCGCATCTACGTGATCAACAAGAAGCGTCCCCGCAACAAGCAGCGCCAGGGCTGAAGCCCGGCAAAGCGAATCTGGCTTCACTCCCTGTGCGGCCAACAACCCCCGCCTCCGATGCATCGGAGGCTTATGTCCTTCTCGATTGAAACTTCGTGGCACGGATCGCCGGCGTTGACATTCCCCGCGACAAGCGGGTTGAAGTGTCTCTGACCTACATTTACGGAATTGGACCCACCCGGGCCAAAACGATTTTGGCTCAAACCGGTGTGAACCCGGATACACGGGTGAAGGACCTCGAGGACGCCGACCTGCAGAAGTTGCGCGGTGCTGCTGACACCTTCACAGTTGAAGGTGATCTCCGCCGTCAGGAGGGCATGGCCCTCAAGCGTCTTCAAG
Organism: Synechococcus sp. AG-673-B04; assembly: GCA_003211235.1. GTDB lineage: Bacteria > Cyanobacteriota > Cyanobacteriia > PCC-6307 > Cyanobiaceae > Parasynechococcus. Next base: position 9,281 of record QCTG01000007.1, on the reverse strand, counting down.
ACATCGGCTGTCTAAGGGGCCGTCGTCACCGCATGAGCCTCCCCGTGCGTGGCCAGCGGACGCGAACGAATGCACGAACCCGTCGTGGCGCGCGCAAGACCGTGGCCGGCAAGAAGAAGTAATTCCCTCCTCGTCCCTCACCAGAGATCCATCGGCCCATGGCCAAAACCGCCAAAAAATCAGGTCCCAAGAAGGCCAAGCGCAACGTCCCCAATGGCGTTGCCCACATCCAGAGCACCTTCAACAACACAATTGTGTCGATCACCGACACAGCCGGCGAAGTCATCGCCTGGTCCTCGGCTGGTGCCAGCGGCTTCAAGGGAGCTCGGAAGGGCACACCTTTCGCTGCACAGACCGCTGCCGAAGCCGCAGCCCGCAGGGCTCTCGAGCAAGGCATGCGACAGATCGAAGTCCTGGTGAAAGGGCCAGGTTCAGGACGTGAGACCGCGATCCGAGCCCTCCAGGTTGCCGGTCTGGAGATCACCTTGATCCGCGACGTCACTCCTCTGCCCCACAACGGTTGCCGCCGGCCCAAGCGCCGACGCGTCTGAATCGCGCCGTTCCCCGGTTTTCGCTCCCTATTCCCGCATCAGACCGTGTTGCAATACCAGATCGATCGCATCGAGCACCAGGTCGCTGATGACCGCGCCCAAACGGGCGTGTTCCTCATCGGTCCCCTCGAACGTGGCCAAGCCACAACACTGGGCAATTCTCTGCGGCGCGTCCTGATGGGCGGCCTCGAAGGCAGTGCTGTGACCGCGATCCGGATCGCGGGAGTGAACCATGAATACGCGACTATTCCAGGCGTCCGCGAAGACGTGCTCGACATCCTGCTCAACTGCAAGCAGTTGTCGGTCAGCAGCCGTTCAGCCGAACTGGAGATCGGACGCTTGGTGGTGTCCGGCCCCGCTGAGGTGAAAGCCGGCGACCTTCAGTTCTCGTCTCAGGTTCAGGTGGTGGATGCCGATCGTCCGATCGCCACCGTTGCCGACGGCCACACCCTCGAACTGGAAGTTCATGTCGAACGGGGAGTGGGCTATCGCCCGGTGGATCGACACCAGGAAGACACCAGCGCCATCGACCTTCTTCAGATTGATGCGGTGTTCATGCCGGTGACCCGGGTAAACTTCACCATCGACGAGACAGCCGTTGCCGAGGGTGGTTCCGCCCGCGAACGGCTGCGCATGGAAGTCATCACTGACGGTTCCATCACTCCTGACGACGCCGTGGCGCAATCAGCCAATCAGCTGATTGAACTCTTCCAGCCTCTGGCCACCGTCACATTGGTGGAAGAAACCGCCGAAGAACCTGAGCCCTCTGCCGAAGCTCAGATTCCCCTGGAGGAGCTGAATCTCTCGGTTCGTGCCTACAACTGCCTCAAGCGGGCACAGGTGAACTCCGTTTCCGACCTGATGGGCTTCAGCTACGAGGATCTTCTGGAGATCAAAAACTTCGGATCCAAGTCTGCCGACGAAGTAATCGAAGCGCTCGAGCGCATCGGCATCTCCATCCCCCAGAGCCGCACCTCTGCCTGAGACCGGCCCTTCCACAACAACTTTTCGACTTCGTCTCCGACAGAACCATGCGTCACCAATGTCGAGTTCCCAAGCTGGGCCGCCCCGCTGACCAACGCAAAGCGATGCTGCGCGCGCTGACCACTCAGTTGATTCGTGAGGGCCGGGTTACCACCACGAAGGCCCGTGCCAAAGCGCTTCGGAATGAGGCCGAGCGCATGATCACCCTGGCCAAAGACGGCAGCCTGTCCTCCCGACGCCGTGCCCTGGGCTACATCTACGACAAGCAACTGGTGCACGCCTTGTTCGACAAGGCTCCCGACCGCTACAGCGATCGCAAAGGTGGTTACACCCGCATCACCCGCACTGTTAGTCGCCGTGGTGACAATGCCGAAATGGCCATCATCGAGCTGGTCTGATCGCCAACTGAACAACGTCAACCTGCGTCAGTTCTGACGTTTGAATTCCGAACCCTCGTCTGCAGTCCAAGAGTCTCCGCAAGTTCAGCGGATCGCTCTAAGCCTGCAGTACGAGGGTTCTTCCTTTTGCGGCTGGCAGCGTCAAATCAATGGCCACAGCGTGCAGGCCGAGCTGGATGATGCGATCAGCCAACTGGATCCACACCGTCCGATTCAGACCTTTGCCGCAGGACGAACCGACGCAGGGGTTCATGCAGCGGGACAGGTCGTCCACTTCGATTGCAGCGCTCGGATTCCCCCTGGCAAGTGGGCACCAGCCCTGAACGGGCGCCTTCCCAAAAGCGTGCGGGTGCGTGAATCAGTGTTGAGGCCGGCCACATGGCACGCCTGCTACTCAGCCAGTTATCGCCGGTATCGCTACACGATTCACAACGGACGACGGCCGAATCTGTTTCTCAGCCCATGGAGTTGGCATCGCTATCAGATCCGCCTTGACGATTCCCAAATGCGGGCTGCCTTGAACGGCATGGTGGGATTGCACGACTTCACTGCATTCATGCGGGCGGGCAGCCGGCGCGCCCATGCACGAACCACGGTGCAGGAGGTGCTGGTGAATCGCTCGGGCGATCTGATCGAAGTGGAGATCCAGGCGAGCGGCTTCCTTTACGGGATGGTGCGGCTGCTGATGGCACAACTGGTGGCCGTGGGAGAACACCGATTGAGCGTGGCTGGCTTTCAACAACGATGGCGGGAACGTCGCCGTCACGAGGTCAGAGAAGCAGCACCGGCGCACGGCCTCTGCCTGCTGCGTGCGGGTTATCCGGAGACCATCTTCACCAGGGCTGGCTGGTACGATTGCCAACCGCGGTTTTTTCTGGCAGAGAGTGATCCACCCCCGGATCCTCAGCCGTTGCCGGAACCAAACGGCTTCGATCTCTGAAGTGATGTCCCTTTAGGGAGACTCATCGAAGAGTAGGCTCTTTTCTTGAGCTTCCGTCTAGTCCTTTCAAAGGGCAAGACCATTCCTGACCAGTTCCGCCGTTTCAGGCGGGGCACCTCCGAACCGGCCTGCCGGCGAGATGAACAAGACCTCCATTCCCCAGATCGATTCCATCGAACGCCAGTGGTACCTGGTGGACGCTGAGAATCAAACTCTCGGCCGCCTGGCCACTGAGGTTGCTGCCGTGCTTCGCGGCAAGAACAACCCCAACTTCACACCTCACCTCGACACCGGCGATTTCGTCGTGGTTGTGAACGCCGACAAGATTCGGGTGACTGGCAAGAAGTCCATCCAGAAGCTCTATCGCCGTCACTCCGGTCGTCCTGGGGGCATGAAGACCGAGACCTTCGAAGCTCTGCAAGAACGCATCCCCGAGCGCATCGTTGAAAAAGCGATCAAAGGAATGCTTCCTCACAACGCCCTGGGTCGTCAGATGTATCGCAAGCTGAAGGTCTACAAGGGCAGCGAGCATCCCCATTCCGCCCAAAACCCCAAGACCCTCGAGCTCTCCTCCTCCGCTTCCGCCCAATGAGCAGCAACTCTGTCGTCTACTGGGGCACCGGCCGCCGCAAAACCTCCGTAGCCCGTGTTCGGCTCGTGCCAGGCAATGGAACGATCACCATCAACGGCCGTCCAGGTGACAACTATCTGAATTACAACCCCGCATACATCGCCGCGGTCAAGTCACCCCTTGAGACCCTCGGCCTGGTCACTGAATACGACATTCTTGTCAATGTCCACGGCGGTGGTCTCACCGGCCAATCCGGTGCGATCAAACAGGGTGCAGCCCGTGCCCTCTGCGAGCTCTCTGCAGACAATCGCAAATCCTTGAAAACCGAAGGTCATCTGAGCCGTGACCCGCGCGCCAAGGAGCGCCGCAAGTACGGTCTCAAGAAAGCCCGTAAGGCCCCTCAGTTCTCCAAGCGCTGATTTTTTTCTGATGCCCAAATCCGACATCCACCCCACCTGGTATCCCGATGCCAAGGTCATCTGCAACGGCGAAGTTGTGATGACCACCGGCTCCACCCAGCCCGAGATTCACGTCGACGTCTGGAGTGGTAACCACCCCTTTTTCACCGGCACCCAGAAGATTCTCGACACCGAGGGCCGCGTTGACCGCTTCATGAAGAAATACGGAATGGGAGCCAAGAAGACGGACGAAGACAAGGCCGACACCCAATCCTGAGTTGAGACAGAGGCATGGACGCCTCGACTCTCATTGCGCGGTTAGAAACCGCCACAGCCAGCTTCCGCAATCTTGAGCGGCAGCTGGCTGATCCCGATGTGGCCTCTGATCCCAAACGTCTTGAGGCGATCGCCAGAGAACGTTCACGACTGGAACCGCTGGTTCTCGATTTCGACGCTCTTCAATCTGTCGAAGCGGAACTTGATCAATCCCGCCAACTGTTGAAAGACAGCCGCGGAGATGCCGAGATGGAGGGTTTGGCTCAGGAGGAACTGAATGACCTAACCACCCGCCACAATGCTCTGGTGGAGAGGCTCACTGTGGCGTTGCTGCCGCGGGATCCTCGAGATGACCGCAGCGTGATGCTTGAGATCCGGGCAGGAGCCGGCGGCGATGAAGCCTGTCTCTGGGCCGGTGATCTGGCACGAATGTACGAGCGTTACAGCCAAAAACTGGGCTGGAACGTTCAACCGGTCAGCAGCAACGAGGCAGACCTCGGGGGCTTCCGGGAACTCATTCTTTCGGTGAAGGGAGACAGCGTCTTCAGCCAGCTGAAGTTTGAGGCCGGCGTGCACCGGGTGCAGCGGGTTCCTGCCACGGAATCCCAGGGTCGGGTTCACACCTCGACAGCCACTGTTGCGGTGATGCCGGAGGCCGACGCTGTGGAAGTGCAACTGGACCCCAAGGATCTCGAGATCAGTACCGCCCGCTCTGGAGGTGCTGGGGGTCAGAACGTCAATAAAGTGGAAACCGCTGTCGATCTGCTGCATAAACCCAGCGGGATCCGGGTGTTCTGCACCCAGGAACGCTCCCAACTTCAAAACCGTGAGCGGGCGCTAGAGATTTTGCGAGCAAAACTGCTGGAACGAGAGCAGCAGGAGGCTGCCGCACGAGAGAGCAGTGACCGCAGAGCCCAGGTGGGCAGTGGCGATCGCTCCGAAAAGATCCGCACTTACAACTACAAGGACAACCGCACAACAGATCACCGACTGGGCCGCAATTTCTCTCTTGAACCCGTACTCGACGGCCAACTGGATGACCTGATCGGAGCCTGCGTTGCCGAGGAACAACGCTGCAAGCTCGAAGATCTCAGCAAGCAGGACGACGCCTAACCGTCAGGACCCGATCACGTATTTGGACCACTCGCTGTGACGACCTGAGTGAATGTGGCGCGATGCCTCAAAACTGAAGCTGCTCAGCGGACGATGAGGAGCGCGATGCAACGGCATGGATGCTTCCTTCGGGGTGCGATTCCCCTTGCGTACATTGCAGCTGAGACAAGCGGTTGTCACGTTTTCCCAGGTATCGGACCCACCGCGACTCCTGGGCACCACGTGATCGATCGACAGAGGCTGATCGCGGGATCCGCAGTATTGACAGGTTTGATGATCGCGTTGAAACAGGTTCCTGCGGGTCAGAGGAAGCTGCCGGAAGGGCACATGCACGTATTGCCGCAGCCGGATAACTGTGGGCAGATGGGTACCTCGGCGGACCTCCCGACTGGTGTCCTGCTCGAGACTCTCTGCCTTGCCCTTGATCATCATCACCATGGCCCGACGCCAGGTGGTGATATTCAGAGGTTCGTAGGACGCATTGAGAACGAGAACCTGGCCCATGCCAGCTCCCTAGATACAAGCCATGCTAACGAGCGCGCCAAGTCTGGTTTGGTCAAGCTGAACACCCTGCATCCATGTCGGAACTGAGTCCAATCCAGAGGGCCTGGGTGGAGGTGAGCCCAGCTGCGATTGAGAGCAATGCCCGCACGCTGCTCGGTCATCTGAAACCTGGAACACAACTGATGGCGGTTGTGAAAGCCGATGGCTACGGCCACGGTGCGGTGACTGTGGCCAAAGCCGCCCTCAGGGGTGGGGCGAGCAGCCTTGGAGTCGCCACCCTCCAGGAGGGTCTTGAGCTAAGGGCGGCTGGCATCAACGCCCCGATTCTTCTTCTCAGTGCACTGCACACCGCGGATGAACTGACCCGGTGCAACGAGCGTGGCTTGATGCCAACACTGAGCAGCTTGGAGGAGGCCAGCCTCTGTGATCGCATCAGCGCGGAGAGAGGTGGCGAGCCATTCCCTGTCCAGCTGAAAGTTGATACGGGGATGAGTCGGCTCGGTGCGGACTGGCGCATCGGCGCTGAACTCGTTCAGAGCATCCGAGCTCTGCCCAACCTGCAACTCGTGGGGCTGTACAGCCATTTGGCCTGTGCAGACATTGAGGAAGAAACAACAACACGGTTACAGCACGATCGGCTCAACGCCGTCATCAACGCGCTGCCTGACCAGGGACGGGATCTGTGCTGCCATCTGGCGAACTCGGCCGGCACCCTTCATGGTCACGAGCTTCACCTCGACATGGTTCGAGTGGGACTCGCGCTCTACGGTCAGCAACCGGCCCGGCATCTCGGGGCGGAACTGCGTTTACAACCGGCCTTGGCGGTCCGAGCCCGGGTCAGCCTGATCAGAGACGTCCCCGCAGGGACGGGAGTGAGCTATGGCCATCGCTACATCACACCGGGGGCAAGCCGACTGGCCGTTGTCGCGATCGGCTATGCCGATGGGGTGATCCGAGCTCTCAGCGGCAGGATCCACGCTTTGCATCGGGGCAGCCCACTGCCTCAGGTGGGGGCGATCACCATGGATCAGATTGTGCTGGATGCCAGCGACCACTCCGATCTCAGAATTGGGGACACGGTCACGCTGCTCGGCCGCGATGGGGAAGCCAGCATCGAACCCCAGGAATGGGCGCACCAATGCGACTCCATCACCTGGGAAATTCTGTGCGGGTTCCGCAAGCGTCTTCCGCGTGTCGAAGTCTGACCAAACGCCCAGCACTTGGTATTCTTGATCTGCTGCTGGAGAGGTGGCTGAGTGGTTGAAAGCGGCTCCCTGCTAAGGAGTTACAGGAGGCAACTCCTGTCGAGGGTTCGAATCCCTCCCTCTCCGTTCCAATTCATTCCTTGAATCGTCAGCCGCCTTCCTCGGAGGGGGCTTGATGTAGGAGACGAGTCAATTCGGGGAGTAGACGCTGATCCTTAGAGCGATCCGTCCCTGTTGAAAACACCACCAGCAGAGTCGGAGGCTGACCGGGCTGATGGAACCAAACAGCGTCATGGCGAGCCTGGCTCATCCAACCGGCCTTGCTCCAGAGATGGCTGTCGAGCGGTAACCCTTCCCCCAGAAAACCATCCACCTGATTCTCGGGGTCGGCCTGGCGTTGGGCTGGATCCAGCGACCGATCCAGAAGCGTCCTCAACCGCCTGCATGCCGGTGGAGACACCACGGCACCGGTCATCACAGCCTCCAGCATCCTTGCAGTAGCTGCTGTGCTGATGGCATTGCGATTGGCGTTATCAGCACCGTAAAACCGACGCTCGCGGCCGTAGGGACCATCGCCCCATGTCTTCTGGCAACAGTTGATTCCCTCCAGCTCTGGCCAGTTGAGCTCGCTCAGCCAATCATTCACCAGACGCCGCTGTCGCTTCCACAGCGACCAACGCTCCCCATGAAGCTCTGGGCCACTGCTCGTGCCACTGAGCAGATCCACAACCAGGCCGGTGGCGTCATTGCTGGAATCGGCAATCATGTCTCTTAAAGCGCGCTGCAGCTCATCGCCATCAGGGATGAGATCACGTTGCAGCCACTGCTCCACCGCCACGGCATAGAACAGTTTCACCACGCTGGCGGGATAAAGGCAGCGCTGTTCCTCCCAACCGGCTCCGAACCCTTGACCGCACTCAGGTGATGTCTCTGAGTAACGGATCCAGGTCAGCGAAAGGCTGTTGCGCAAACCGGGGCGACCTTCAGCATCAAGCTGATCCAGCACAGAATCCAGCCGCGAGGCCATGGCGGGATCGGGGCGGTAGAACGCCAAAGCAACAGCAACAGCCATGGCGACGTTAAGCACCCTGCTTGCTCCCGACCTGTTAACTCCCAGCAGCCGCTGGACCCTGTTGACGGATGTGAATGGCTACAGCGGTCCGGAAGGCAGCGCGCTGACGACGCAGGCCTGTAGAGGCCGCAGTTTTCAGCTGCTGGAAAGCCTTGAAGAACGACTTTGGGTGCAACTGCTGGAAGACGGTTACCGCTGCTGGATCGATCGTGATGCCGTTCTGGGGCGGGCCGTGCTCCGTGAAGCCTGGGAACCGTCGTTGCTGGCAGTGGATCAGATTCAACAACGGCTACCGGCGGTGCTGAGCTGGAGCGAACGCGCCGAGCAGCAACCCAACAGCTACCTCTGGGGCGGCACCACCGAACCGGACATGGACTGTTCGGGACTGATGCAGATGGGTTTTGCCAGCGCAGGCATCTGGATCCCTCGGGATGCTTATCAACAGGAACAATTCTGTGAGCCGGTGGCAGCGCAGGTGGGACAACTGCAGCTGCTGCAGCCCGGTGACCTGATCTTCTTCGGGAGCCCGGAGCGTTGCAGCCATGTGGCTCTGTACCTCGGCAACGGGCTCTATCGACACAGTTCCGGCAAGGAGCATGGCCGCAACGGCATCGGTGTCGACAGCCTCCATCCCAATGACACCCACCCCGTGGGACGTCATTACCGAGCGGAACTGCGGGGAGCCGGACGAGTCGTGCGCTGCCATGACGGCAGCACGCTGGCCTGAGATCAGCTGCAGCCGCTTAAGTTGCCCGAATCAGTGGAACAGCAGGCATGAGCACCCCCTTGAACCTGTCGGTGGTGGTGCCGCTGTACAACGAGGCCGAGAGCGTGCCCCATCTGGTGGACCAGTTGCTCACTGCCCTGCGCCCCAGCGGTGAGCACTTCGAGCTTGTACTAGTCAACGACGGCTCCAGCGACGGTACGGCCGCTGAGCTCGAACGGCTCAGCGGCGAGGTGCCTGAACTCGTGGCTGTGCTGCTGCGCAAGAACTACGGCCAGACCGCCGCTATGGCCGCAGGATTCGATGTGGCACAGGGGGAGGTGATCGTGAGCCTGGACGGAGACCTTCAGAACGATCCAGCCGATATTCCAATACTGCTGAACAAGCTGAGGGAGGGATACGACCTGGTGAGCGGCTGGCGGCATCAGCGCCAGGACGCCGCCCTGCAGCGGAAGCTGCCCTCGCGCATCGCCAACCGGCTGATCGGACGGGTGACAGGAGTGCGCCTGCATGACTACGGCTGCTCACTGAAGGCCTATCGCCGC
>QCTG01000006.1 GCA_003211235.1 Synechococcus sp. AG-673-B04 | reverse complement strand
GCGTGGACGTCCCGAGATCGCACGTGACGTGGCCTCCTGGTACCAGGACGTTTTCGGTGATGATTTCTATCTGGAGATTCAGGACCACGGTTCTCCCGAGGATCGGATCGTCAACGTGGAGATCGTCAAGATCGCCGCAGAGCTCGGCATCGAGCTAGTCGCGACCAATGACGCGCATTATTTGAGCAAACAGGATGTTGAAGCTCATGATGCTCTCCTTTGTGTTCTGACAGGCAAGCTGATCTCTGACGAGAAGAGGCTGAGATACACGGGCACGGAATACATCAAGACGGAAGAGGAGATGGGCCGTCTCTTCGCTGATCACCTTGAACCGGATGTCGTTCAGAAGGCAATCACCAACACGGTGAAAGTGGCCGAAAAAGTTGAGCCCTACGACATCCTTGGCCGCTATCAGATGCCACGGTTCCCGATTCCAGATGGCCACACGCCGGTCACCTTTCTCCGTGAGGTCACCGAGAGCGGACTGCGTGACCGGCTTGAGCTTCAGCCTGATGACGCTCTCCCTGTTGATTACTCCGAGCGCATGGCCCATGAGCTCAAGATTATGGAGCAGATGGGTTTTCCCACTTACTTCCTCGTGGTTTGGGATTACATCCGCTTTGCTCGCGAAAAGAATATCCCCGTCGGTCCTGGGCGTGGTTCTGCCGCTGGCTCACTCGTGGCCTATTGCCTTGGAATTACAAATATCGACCCTGTCAGCAATGGCCTGTTATTCGAACGCTTTCTCAATCCTGAACGCAAATCGATGCCAGATATCGATACCGACTTCTGCATCGAACGACGCGGTGAGGTGATCGACTACGTCACCCAGCGTTATGGCGAAGACAAGGTGGCGCAGATCATCACCTTCAACCGCATGACCTCCAAGGCTGTATTGAAGGATGTCGCCCGTGTTCTTGATATTCCCTACGGCGATGCCGACCGGCTCGCCAAGTTGATTCCTGTTGTTCGGGGGAAGCCGGCCAAGCTCAAGGCGATGATCGGCGATGAGTCTCCGAATCCCGAATTCCGCGAGAAGTACAAGGCTGATCCGGATGTGAAACGTTGGGTGGATATGGCGATGCGGATCGAAGGAACCAACAAGACCTTCGGTGTGCACGCAGCAGGGGTTGTGATTGCAGCTGACCCTCTCGATGACCTTGTGCCGTTGCAGCGCAACAACGATGGCCAGGTCATCACGCAGTACTTCATGGAAGATGTGGAATCCATGGGATTGCTGAAGATGGATTTCCTGGGGTTGAAGAACCTCACGATGATTGAGAAAACTCTTGAATTGGTTGAAGTCAGCAGTGGAACCCGTGTCAATCCCGACAGGCTTCCACCGGAAGATGAAGAGACCTTTGCCCTTTTGGCCCGTGGTGATCTGGAGGGAATCTTCCAGCTGGAGTCCAGCGGAATGCGTCAGATCGTGCGTGATCTGAAGCCATCATCTCTTGAAGATATTTCCTCCATCCTTGCCCTCTATCGGCCTGGCCCACTCGATGCCGGGCTGATCCCGAAATTCATCAACCGCAAGCATGGTCGTGAAGCGATTGATTTCGCTCACGCAATCCTTGAACCGATCCTGAGTGAGACCTACGGGATCATGGTTTATCAGGAACAGATCATGAGGATCGCTCAGGATTTAGCGGGCTATTCGCTGGGTCAAGCCGATCTTCTCCGTCGTGCGATGGGTAAAAAGAAGGTGTCGGAGATGCAGAAACACCGAGGCATTTTTGTGAAAGGTGCTGCTGAGCGGGGTGTGGATGACAAGGTCGCCGACGAATTGTTTGATCAGATGGTTCTTTTCGCCGAGTACTGCTTCAACAAGAGCCATTCAACGGCCTATGGCGCGGTCACGTATCAAACCGCCTATCTCAAGGCTCACTATCCAGTGGCCTACATGGCTGCTCTGCTCACGGTGAATGCAGGTGCTGCCGACAAGGTGCAGCGCTACATCTCCAACTGCAATGCGATGGGTATCGAGGTGATGCCGCCGGATGTCAATGCCTCTCTCACGGATTTCACCCCAAATGGCGATCGCATTCTTTTTGGTCTCTCGGCTGTCCGCAATCTCGGCGATGGTGCGATCCGTCAGTTGATTGCTGAGCGTCAGTCGGATGGTGCGTTCCGTTCCCTGGCCGATATCTGTGATCGGATTCCTTCGTCAGTCTTGAATCGGCGAGGCCTTGAGTCGTTGATTCACTCCGGTGCTCTCGATGCTCTAGATCCTGAGGCCAATCGCGCCCAGCTGATGGCTGATCTTGAGCTTCTGCTCGACTGGGCTTCGTCTCGAGCCAAAGACAGAGACAGTGGTCAGGGCAACCTGTTTGATCTGATGGCGGCACCAGCTGATGATGATGGTCCTGCCGATCTGAGTTTGGCCCCCAAAGCGGCACCCGTCACGGACTATCCACCGACCGAAAAGCTTCGCCTTGAAAAAGAACTGGTTGGCTTCTATCTCTCCGATCATCCGTTGAAACAGTTGACACCATCGTCACGGCTCCTGGCTCCAATCGGTCTCGGATCCCTTGAAGAACAGCCTGACAAAACCAAAGTCAGCGCGATCACGATGATCACGGAATTGCGTCAGGTGACAACCAGAAAGGGCGATCGTATGGCGATTCTTCAGTTGGAGGACTTAACAGGAAGCTGTGAAGCGGTGGTGTTTCCCAAGAGCTACGCGCGCCTTGCGGATCACCTCATGGCAGAAGCGCGTTTGTTGGTCTGGGCCGGGGTGGATCGCCGAGATGAGCGCGTTCAATTGATCATCGATGATTGTCGCGCGATTGATGAGCTCAATCTTCTTTTGGTGGAGCTTCCTTCGGCCCAGGCCAGTGACATCGCCGTTCAGCACAAGCTTCGCGAATGCCTCAATCTGCATCGCCCCGAGAGAGACGAGCTCGGTGTGAAGGTTCCGGTGATCGCTGAAGTGAGCGATGGCGCTTCGATTCGATATGTGCGCCTGGGGCCTCAGTTCTGTGTTCGCAATGCGGAAGCTGCTGTTGATTCCCTTCTGAAGCAGGATTTCAAAGCACGCCGAAGCGAAAACATGGTGTTGAGCTGATCAGGAGAGCCCAGTTCACCGGTTCAATACTGATTAATCCGACGGGTTCTTTGTTTTGGCGGCACGGATCGTCTCTTTCATTCTCTGGAGATTTGGTTTTAGATTTTCAAATCCAAGAACACTGCCAGGATCCGGATCCCAGCTGGAACTGAGAACACCAAAACTCAGGCCCACCAGACCTAAGAGGAAGAACCCTCCTGAGGTTGCCAGAGTTAATCCAGGTGCAATATCCGCAATACCTCGGGTGATCAGCAGATAACTGCCAACAAAGACCCCCATGCCTGCAACGGTGGGCAAACCAGTGAAAACGGCGACTCTGCGAGCCATTCGATCGGCCACGTAGCGAGGAATTGCCTCCTGCTTCACTGCGGTGGAGGCTGACTTGGGGTCTTTGTTGCCCGAACCCTGCTTCGACCCTTTGGGCTCAAAGGGGAGGGAACTGCGTTTGTCGGGCATGGTTTGTCGCTGATATCAGCCGCGGATGCCCAGTTTGGCGATCGTATCCACATAGCGTTGCTCGCTTTTGCTGCGCATGTAGCCCAGCAGACGCTTGCGACGACCAATCATCTTCAACAATCCTTGACGGGAAGAGAAGTCGTGAATGTTGTTCTGGAGGTGGCTGCTGAGACGGTTGATCCGCTCACTCAGCATGGCGACCTGAACCTCAGCAGACCCGGTGTCAGTGCCGTGGGTCTGATGGGTGTTGATCAGCTGTTGCTTTTCGGTGGTATCTAACGACATGCGCGGGGGGAGGCCCTGTTGTTGCAAAGGACCACACTACTCCTTCAGGGACCATGCTCCGACATCGCCCGTATGCACTCGCGCAGCCAGGTTTCCTCATCGTCATCGGGCGAGGCTGTTCCCCGTGCGCGAATGAGCTTGATGGCCCTGTTGATCTCAGCGGCTTCGTAGCCCAGGGCCTCAAGTGTGCTGATCAATTGCGGTTGTGTCCCTGAGATTTCAGTCAGGCTCTCTGGGAGATCAGCGGAAGTTTTGAGTAATTTTGAACGCAGCTCAAGGCTGAGGCGTTCGGCAGTTCGTTTGCCCACACCGGGAGCGCGGCAAAGCGTCTTGATATCAGATTGCACCAACGCTGAAACAAGCTCGTTAAAGCCACATGCACTCAAAAGTCCGATTCCGGCTTGTGGTCCAACACCGCTAACGCTGATCAACTCGCGAAAAAGATCTCGTTCTGAAATCAAGCCGAATCCAAACAATTGCAAGTTCTCAGCGCTGATCGACTGATGAATCCAAAGCTCCAACTCCTGGCCCGTCGCAAGTTGTTGCCAGTCGCGCTCAGTTAGCTGAATCTCATACCCCACTCCTGCACAAGCAAGGAGAATTTGGTTGCGATTCCCCCGTTGAAGTCTGTGCCGAATGTCTCCCTTCAGCCAACCGATCATCGAAAAACACCCGTTGAATAATCTTAGTCGAAACAGTGCGCTTGATCTTCGGCAACAAAGGTTTTCATTGACTTGACGACTAATCCTCGCCAACTAGCATTGAAGAGTTGGCTTCTCTTGATGGATTTAACGCCAGAAAAGCTAAGACTGATCCCAATGGTTGCATTGATTGTAATTGGGTGCTTTGGCTTATTGAATTCGAAAACAATGCTTCGCTCATTGTTATCACTGGATGTTATTGACACTGCCACAATTAGTATTTTTGTTCTGATCGCTGCTTCAGCTGGTTCCCAGACGCCAATTGTGACGGCCAGTCGATATAGCTCTTACTCCGATCCATATCCGCAGGCCATCATTTTAACGGCAATTGTGATTGGTTTTGCAACGCAGGCTTTGCTTTGCGCGATTGCTCTTCGCCTGGGTCGTCGATCTCCCATGTTGCGTTATAGGGACTTAGAGAAATGATTGATCATCAGATACTCTTCCCCTTTCTAATTTTTCTTCCAGCCTTACTGGGATTTGTTGGTTGTGTAATTCCTAAAATCACTTTTCCGCTCAGCGTCGTCATGTTGCTGGGATATGCTGCAAGTAGCTTTAATTATATTGGTAGAGACATTGCCTATCATTTTACCTTGGTTGGCGAAGGCGGCATTCAATTTTCCGTTGATTCCTATAGTTTTCCGCTTATTTTTGGAAGTTGCATAACCTTGTTGATTGTTTTTGGACTGTTTTTCAAAAAATTCTCGCATTATTATTACCAGATTTGCCTTGTATTGCTCAGTGCACTGCTCATATCGTTTACAACAGTTGATTTGGTGAGTATGTTCATATCCCTTGAACTACTGGGTTTTTCAGCGTTTTTGTTGATAGCTGACCGTAATGATAGAAAGTCTCTATTTAATTCCTTTCAGTATCTAATTGGTGGAGGCTTAGCAATGTTGATTTATCTGATTGGTGTGGTACAAGCATTTACTTTTACTGGCAGTTTTCTGTTGGAGGATTTAGTTAAAGCTCCAGAAACAGCTCTTTGTCTCATTGTTGCCGGATTGCTAACGAAGTCAGGAGTGTTTCTTTGTGGACTGTGGGTCCCCAATATCTATTCCCATGCAAATTCTCAATCGTCATCAGTACTGGCAGGTTGCGTCACTTGTGCAGGTATTGCTCCCATCGCACGAATGAGTCAGATCTTGAATCCCATCAGTGACTCAATGATTGTGATTGGTGTTATCAGTGCTGTGATTGCTGCCATTTACGCTGTTTTTGAACGAGACAGTGGTCGTGCTCTGGGTTGGAGCTCAGTGTCTCAACTTGGAATTGCAATTCTATCTCCAACTTATGCATGCAGTTATGCGATGCAGCATGGAATTTGCAAAGCATTATTATTTTCGACTCTCTATTCAGGAAAGGCCGATGAGAATTTGGATTCCTCGGCTATTACTAGCTCACATAATATGCCTTCAAGACCATCAGCAACAAACGAATTTCTAAGAGTAATTGTATTTGTAGTTGCCAGTTTATCCATTATGGGCTTCCCCTTCCTTGCAGGATTCATTACTAAAAATTGGATAAAATATGATATTCCGTATGAAGCAAAGATTATCTATACAACCGCTGCATTACTCACTTCAACTGTCTACGCACGCTTGATTTTTGATCGGATCAAAGACTTTGCTAGTCAACCTTATGCTCGCTTAGTCTTAAATTTGGACCGTGCCTCTAAAAATCTTTCAGATCTATTTTCTTCATCACAGAATTATATTTTAATTTTATCAGTCGTTGGTTTGATCCTTGCTTCAACTGCGGCACCAGATCTCTTTACCTTCTCTGCAGTGCAGTCCGCGATCGTTTCTGCAATTCTTGGAGGAATTCTCTTTGTTTCAGTTGTTGGGATTCAGGCTGACGAGTTTGTTAAGCCAGTCACTCGTACATTAGATCTAGTGGGTGCACCCTTCTTAGTTGCAGCCTTGCTACTTGCCAACCTTATTTATCTCAAGATTTAATGGCAAATTTTACCAGGCTTACTCTTGTTCTCCTGTTCCGAATCACCTGCTGGTGTTTGGTCACTTCCAGTATTGAGACAACAAATTTGTTGACAGGTTTAGTTGTTTGCCTACTCATCCCCTTTGGAGACTTCCGAAGATTGAAGATGCGTGCTCTTATTCCTGAAATTCTCCTAATTCTTCGCCTTCCATACGATATGATAAAAGAATGCTTTGAATTGATGCTGATAAATGATCCGATTGATAACTTCACAGAAGAAAAAGTAAATATTAGAGCTACAAGTGGTTCTAAATTTGCTGAATTTTTTGATCTGTTTAGAATAACATTTACACCAATGTCTTTAGTGACCCGTCGTGAAAATTCAGATGTTTGGAGAGTTCATCTCGTTGCCTCAGCTTCAGATGTTGAAACTAAAGTCAAATCTAAGGAGAGTGACAAATGATTAATTCAGCAATTGCTCGACTCGATTCTTATCAATATATAGTTATTTATGTCATGCTTTTGATTAGTTTGGTTCCTGTACTGGCAGTTTCTAGAACTAATTCTACTACTGAGAGAATTGCATATGCTTCTAGCTTTGGCAATAAACTAGCATTTATTATTATTTCATTTGGAATATTTAGGGGTGATTGGATGATTGGTTGTATTGGTGCTTTTATTTTAATTGTTGGTGATGCTGGCATGCTTATTCTTTCCCTACTTGAGATGAGGATCTGAATCATGACAATTACCTTTGTTTCTTACGCCATCCTTTCTCTAGGTCTTTATTTCTGGATTTGGGGCACACTTCCAATTCTGAATAAAGAACATTCTATCTTTTATAAGTTGCATACCCTTACGGTTGCAGATAGTGTCGGTTCTCTATTGATTGTGGTTGCATTGTTTCTTCTAGCACCCCAATATTGGCCTTTATTACTTGTCACGGCAATTTCCCTGTCTTTATGGAACACTATTTTCAGTTATATCCTTGGCAACATTTCTGATCGGCCATCATGAGTGAGTCATTTACCAGCACGGCGCTCATCTTCCCTTTTGAGCTTTTGCTTCCTGTCTTAGGGATTCTTCTAATACGATCTTCTTCCCCAATTAATAGTTTAATTTATCGTTCCTTCTTGGGTAGTATTGCAGCACTGATTTTTGCTCTTGTTGGGGCTCCAGATGTTGCACTAACTGAGGTCATGGTAGGTACATTGCTTTCTTCATTGCTATATATTGTCACCATTCGTTCGTGTTATTCCGTAATTGTCGTTATTGATAAAAATGTATCCATTTCTTCCGGCAATAAAGATTATTTGAAATCTATTTTTGGTGAATTGCATTTAAATATTATTTACCAAGACGAAGAGTTCTCGACAGATGGAGAAGAGAATTTTAAGTTCTTGTCATCTTCAAAATCTTCGGGCTCTCCACATGCACTTTTGATGGATCAAACTATGTATATTGAAGCGGAGAGCCTTTTGTTCGATGTTCAAGAGATTGTTGATATTAATTTAATGCCCAATGATCTTACATTCACCAAGATTCCTGCTGCATCATGAATTCAATGTTTAGGCGACTTCCTCGATTAGACTTATCTGCTGATTCCTTTAAGTCTCTTCTGTACTTAGTTGCAATTACATCAGTGATGCTGATGATATTGTTTACACGAGATGATTCTCTCGCAAGAGATACTGAATCAATTGTTGCGTACCTAACTTCTTATACAAATATTCCAAATGCTGTTACTTCCGTTATTTTAGTTACTAGACTTTTTGATACGATTGGTGAGGTTACTGTATTTACGATTGCAGGGTTGGGAGTGAAAATATTGCTTCACGAGGAAGACTCGGAGGAGCAATTTGTGGGTGTAAATGATCCAGTTGTCTGTCTTCTCTTAGATTTTGCAGCTTTGTTAAGCTGTTTTCTTGCTTTTGATCTCGCATTAAAAGGTCACTTGACTCCAGGTGGAGGATTTGCTTCTGGTGTTGCTGGGGCAACTTCGATTACTTTGCTAATGGTTACTGGACGGTTACAGAAAGTGGAGAATTTTTATTTTAAGGCAAATGCGCCAGCATTTGAAAAATTTGCTGTTGCATGTTTTATTATTGTTGCTTTGGCGACTTTCTGCTCTTTTCTATACCCCACCTCAATTTTTGCTTCTTTACCACCAATAGTATATATTCCAGCATTGAATATTATTGCTGCTTTGAAAGTTACCATAGGTTCGTGGTCAATACTTCGATTATTTGTTGTTAAGCGTGGTGTTCTTTGATTAATGTCATACAAAAAGTCAGATCCTTGGTACTTTGGAGATTATTCTGGAAGTCTTCCTGGGAATAATTATTCATTAATCCTGAATGGTGTCATTGTTCTGCTTCTTGCTCAAATTGCTTTGAGTACTGAGCCTATATTTGATACAGATAAAGGTCAAATATTTCTTGATGCTGCTCTTAATTTCATAGAAATATTTTTTATCGCTGATTATGTTGGGAAGCTAGCCAATACATGGTCACGGCATGATTATTCATGGCTAGGTTTTACTAAGGGGTTTTTTTCTAAATATGGCCTGATAGATCTTTTGATTGTACTTATTTTGGTCACAGAATACTTTCCAAATGATTCCTTTATAGCGATCGGTATCTATATCTTTAAATCGCTCCTGTCAACCTATTTTTCTGGTTTTCAGGTCGTACTTAAGCGTATCTATTTTATTTTAACGGATTCTCCGGCTTATACATTCTTCCCCTTGGTATTGCTTTCAATCGTAACCTATCTAATGGCTTTTTCAATCTATATTATTGAAAGGAATAACGATGCAGAACATTTTGGATCAATTGTTAGGGCTTTTTGGTTCTCCATTGTCACAATGACAACGATTGGTTACGGTGACATTACCCCAACAACGTCTTTGGGCAAAGTTCTTGCAATTTCATTTGGAATTATTGGCATTATATGTGTTGCATTGCTAACAGCTAATATCATTGAATCAAACACGAAGTTCAACGAGCTTGATGGTGGCGCCGATTCATAGCGATAATATGCCAAGCAATCATCTCAATAAGCTTCACTCTATAAATCATGTTCTTGAAGTTGGCATGCCATACCCTGTCTTTGAATCTTATTTAAATTCCTATAGACAGTATATCGATTTCATTAAATTTGGCTGGGGAAGTGCATTAATTGATCCAGAGTTCGCTCTCAAAAAGAAGCTCTGTGATCAGCTCAATATTCGGCCACTGCTGGGAGGCACTTTTTTTGAGTATATGATTCATCATTATAATTTCGATGATTTCGCCAGACATATTCTCTCCTTTGATCTTGATTGTGTTGAATTAAGTCGCGGTACGATTGATATTGAAGATCATCTTTACTCTTCATTCATTCGAACTTTGTCTTCCGACTATTTTGTTATGAGTGAGGTTGGGCGTAAATCATCTGATCCAGCTAAAAAATTAACACCTGCACATTGGCTTTCCCATTGTGAACTCTCTGCAGAGGCAGGAGCTTCTCTGATCATTTTAGAGTCACGTGAATCAGGCCGTTCCGGCTATGTTTCTACAGGAGGAGACGTTGATGCTGTTGTCATGGACACGATTACATCTGTTATTCCTGTTGACAGTTTACTGTTTGAGGCTCCTATCAAATCTGTACAAACTTTCTTATTAAAACGCTTTGGATCCGTTGTTAATTTGGGTAATCTTAGTTTGTCAGACTTAGTTGCTGTCCAATCACTTCGTTGCGGTTTGAGATCAGATACCTTACTGGATATGCAGCCCAAATTTTAGCTTTTATTTTATTAGAAATCATTAATTGCCAAAGGTTTATGCGCGACCTAGAATTAAAAGTGATTCTAAGCTCTCCAGCACCTCGTTGCCACATATGGTTCGGCTTCTTCTGCGTTTTTTGTTTACAGCTCTTTGTGCTGTACTCCTTTTGTTTCCATTGCAGGTCAGTGCCGCTGAAAACAGTTTTATTGATGAAATTCAACAGCGTGGCTTTTTAAAAGTAGGGTTACCTCCTTATAACACTCCACCTGCTTATTATCTGGAGCCTGGTTCTGAAGATTTACAGGGGTACGATGTTGACTTGGCAACCGGATTGGCAGAAAAGCTGGGTGTTGACATTCAGTTCGATCGTTCATCCACAAGCTTTAACGACTTAGTTCAGCGAGTTGGTGCTGATGATTTTGATATTGCGATTGGCAAATTGGGACTTACATATAAACGTCTATTCGATGCTTTCCCTATTCAATATTTAAGTTTTCGGCATGCACTTTTGGCTGACCGTAGTTTTATTTCATCCCTAGGCACTGATCCAGATGATCCAAAATTTGGAGATGTTCTAAGAAATGCCAAGATGAGGGTTGGGTCGATTGAAAATTCAACCTGGGAAACTGAAAGTAGGGCGAATTTTCCGAATGCTGAGTTTATTGGTTTTAAGAACTGGTCTTCAGCAAAGAAAGCTCTTACAAATCATGACGCTAAGTCTGATGGCCTGAAAATTGATGCCATTTACCGTGATGCGACTGAAATAAAACCGATTGTTTATGAGAAACCTGTTTTGTCCTTGAAATTTGTCCCAATACTTTTTGATGACATTATTGACCGAAAAAGTATATATTTGTCTGAAAAGGGCAGGGTTGGATTTTCTGATTTTCTGGATAATTATTTGAAACGTGAATGGGGTGGAATTAAATCCGATAAAAATATCTTAGATGATTTCCAAGCCTTTTATCTTCCTTCCGACTCATGACAGCCGCAAATCAGTCTGGAAAAAGCATCTATCAATGGATATTCTCCATTCTTCCGTTGCTTCGAAAGCCTCGTAATTTCTTCTTTTACATCCTTCCTTTCTCGATAATCTTAGGTAGGTTTATTCCCACCTCGACAGCTGCTGCTTTTAATGATGCCGGAGTGGCGATGGTTCAGATCATCGCATTTCCAGCAATACCCTTGGTGCTTACAGCTGTAATGATATCAATTGCAAATATTTTTAGTGTATCTGAGCGTAGTCGAGAGGATCGCTTTCGCTTCTCGAGTCGATTTGTGGTGTCTTTGTCTATCGCCCTTTTGTTTGGCTCGGTACTCGCACTCTTGCTTTCTTTGTACCAGGCTCCCGGAGTCCTTTCTCCTGATGCAAAGTTATCCATTGGCCGTTTTATGTTAGACGTAACCGATATTCGTGTTGGTGAAATACCCATTGTTGAATCAACAGTTAAAGGTCTTTGGATCACAAGCATCATTCCAAGTAATATTTTTGCTGATGCCTCTTCCGGGCAAACTCTAAAAGTTATTAGCGGATCGATCCTTGCAGGTCTTGCGATCTCTCGCTTGAAGCGAGATTTGACGCAGCCGCTAATTACTTTGCTGCGTAGCGTTAACACTATTTCCGTTCAGTTACTCTACATCGTTCTCAATCTTGCACCGCTTGTCCTTATTTGTCTTATTGCAGGAGCAGTTTCAACGATTAATGCTGAGATCGTCGTTGCGCTGCTAAATTTTACTATTTGCGTTTTCTTGACGGCTGTTGCTTCCCTAGGAGTCTCCAGACTTGTCTTCCGCCGATTTACTTCGTCAAGAGAGCGAGCCGGCCTGAATGTGAATCCTGTTGATTCTGTTTTTCTACTCAGTTTGTCGACAGGTAGCAGTATGACGGCATACCCTTTGATGTTCCAAACTCTGAAATCGATGGGTCGAGATGTATCTGAGGTGGAAGCTTCAGCTTCATTGAGTTTGTTAATTGCTAGACTTGGTAATGTTACTTACAACGTGATAGCAATTGTTTTTGCTCTAAATCTTTATGAGGTTGCACTCACGCCATTTAGGCTGGCGGAAGTTGCAGCGCTCGGTATCGTTACTGGCATTTCGGCTGCAGGATTAACAGGTGTTGCAACCGTTCCAACGATTGCAGTTGCTTTACTCTACTTTCAGGTTCCCGCCCCTCCTGTTCTTGTCCTTCTACTGGCGATTGATCCAATCCTTACATTGCCTCGTGCAGCGACAACTGGTGTTCTGGCAATGTCGATTTCTGTGATTTCTTCAGTCAGATCTTCACCTGCGAGTGATTCCAATCCCTCTAATACAAATCTAGGTTTACTCGCCCAGAGCTCTGAGGGTTCGGCTTTTGAAGGTGGCTGATGTCTGTAAACGTTTCCATAATTTCTCTTGGCCGAGGTGTTGTCAGTCTCTTTTTAATTTCCCTCCTGTTAATTTCTTGTTCATGGACTTCTCAGCCTCCAAGAAATATTGTTATTGAAGCTCTCCAAACGCAGATCATCGCTACTCAGACCTCTATTTCTGAGAGCCTTGGTCTTGATCCCATCATCAACGTTCCCAAGGTCAGTCGCGTTCGGGTGACTCACCACGACGAATTGCAGGTCGATAATGAGCGTTTTGTTCATCTCGAGGGCAGTTTTGATTGGCAGCTTCCGCAGGATTCCATTCGTGTCGACAGTGCTTTCGAGTTGTATTTGCAGAGCGGCCAGCGTGGTGAGGGTTGGACTCTTGCCAGGCCTGTCGGTGGGCAAGGTGACGATGTTCAGCACTGGTTGCTGTATCCGTTGGGTCTTCCCGTGAGTTGATCAGGATCGACGTGCAGACAAACTGATGCATGAGGCCAACAACACCAGGAATGCCCCCAAAAAGCTGAGGGGTGTAACCCCTTCTTGAAACCACATCCATCCCCACGTGGCTGCGAAAACGACTTGCACATAGTTCAAGGATGTGGCTCTTGCAGCAGGCAAGCAGCTGAGCCCTTTCGTCACCCAGATCTGTCCCAATTGTGTCAAGACTCCTACTCCCAACAGCCAAAACCATTCGAGCCCTGACGGCCAGACTCCGCTCAGCACAACTGCTGGCATTGTCAGCGGAACGGAAACCAACGGAAAGTACAGAATGATCACCAGTGGATGTTCTGTTGCCGAAAGTCGCCGCACACTGACGTAGGCCAGTGCTGTGAACAGAGCACCTGCTACGCCGAGAAGTGCCGGTACCAGTGGCAACCCCGCCAGACCTGCTCCCATCCATGGCGGTTGGATCACGCAGATCACCCCAACCCAGCCCAACACAACGGCAAGGGCAATCCTTCGACGCAACTTTTCCCTCAGCAACAACCACGCAGCAGCTGCCGTGAACGTTGGGTAGGTGTATTGCAGCACCGTGGCCGATGCCAATGGCAGATTTGTGATGGCTTCGAAGAAGCAGAGCAACGCGATGCTTCCACAAAGACCTCGGATCAGCAGCAGTCGTCTGTTTTTGCCCAGTGGACTGACGCCAGAGATCCGCATCGCCGTACCGGTGAGTCCGATGCTCACCATCGATCGCACTAGAACAATTTCACTCACGGGCAGTCGGCCACCTAGCTGCTTGACGCAGACCGTCATCAGGCTGAAGGCAAGCGAGCTCAGGATCAGAGCCCTTCCCCCCTGCATCTCTGAGGTTTGCCACCAGGTCTGGCTCTGATCATCCATGTTTTGTTTTTTGCTCCGGGTTGTTTGACGGCATCCAGCGATTTCCCAGAATGGAACCATGGTCACCGCCCGGCTCCATCCCCGAACGATCGACGCCGTCAAGGAACGGGCGGACATTGTTGATGTGGTCGGTGAGCACGTCGTGCTCAAGAAAAAGGGCCGTGAATTTGTGGGCATCTGTCCGTTTCACGACGACAGCAAGCCGTCGATGACGGTCTCCCCCGCCAAGCAGTTCTATTACTGCTTCTCCTGTGGTGCTGGCGGAAATTCCATCAAGTTCCTGATGGAGTTTCAGAGGCAGAGCTTCAGTGATGTGGTTCTCGATCTGGCACGGCGCTATCAGGTCCCGGTTGAGACTGTTGATGGCCCTCAGCAGGAGCGTCTGCGGCAGCAACTCTCTCGACGGGAAAAGCTACAGCGCGTTCTGGCTCTCGCTTCAGGCTGGTTTCGCACCCAGTTGCTCAGTCCTGCCGGTAGGCAGGCTCAGGTTTATCTGTGTGAAACCCGTGGCCTGAGCATGGCCACTCAGGAGACGTTCGAGCTCGGTTATGCCCCGGACCAGTGGGATGGTCTGCTCAAACATCTTCAGCAGGTTGAAGGGTGTTCGCCTGAGCTGTTGGAAGCTGCCGGGCTTGTGGTTCCTCGTAAGCGAGGCAACGGTTTTTACGACCGTTTCCGCCATCGGGTGATCGTGCCGATTCACGATCGCCAGGGTCGGGTGATCGGCTTCGGTGGTCGCAGCCTCGATGGCACCGAACCGAAATACCTCAACTCTCCTGAAACGGAGCTGTTCGAGAAGGGCAAGCATCTTTTCGGACTCGACAAGGCCACCAATGCCATTCGCAAGGACGACCGCGCCGTTGTTGTCGAAGGCTATTTCGATGTGATTGCGCTGCATGCCTCTGGCATCACCAATGCTGTGGCCTCTCTGGGGACCGCCCTCAGCAGTCAGCAGATCACCCAGCTTTGCCGCGTCAGCGATGGCAAGAGGATTGTTCTCAATTTCGACGCCGATGGAGCAGGTGTTCGCGCTGCCAACCGTGCCATCGGTGAGGTGGAGCAGCTGGCTTTGCAGGGCCAACTTGAGCTGCGGGTTCTGCATCTCCCCTCCGGCAAGGATCCGGATGAGTTCCTCGAGGATCATGGTGCTGGCGACTACCGGGCACTTCTCGATCAGGCTCCGCTCTGGCTCGATTGGCAGATCGAGCAGGCTCTTGCGGAGCGTGATCTCTCCAGGGCTGATCAGTTCCAGCAGGCGGTCGCGGCGCTGGTCGATCTGCTTGGCAAACTGCCGCAGTCCGCTGTGCGCACCCACTACCTGCAACGGGTGGCTGAACGGCTCAGCGGTGGGCAGGGCCGTCTGGCGCTGCAGCTCGAGGAGGATTTACGGCAGCAGGTCAAGGGCCAGCGTTGGCATGGACGTTCCAGCCGCCATGAGCAACCTGGTGACACCAGTCAGCGCGAACGATGTGAAGCCGATCTCCTTCGGCTCTACCTCCATTGCCCCCGTCACCGTCCCGCCATCCGGCAGGAGCTCCGGCAGCGCGAACTGGAGGATTTCGCTATCCCACATCATCGTCATCTTTGGGCGGCACTTACTGAGCTCGAGGAGTCGAACATCGGCGAAGGGCGACTGGAGGCCATCAGTCGCGGTGATGAATCCGGTGAAGGCCTCGACAATTTGGAGCTCCCCCGCTTACTGACCGATCAGTTGTTGTTGGACAACAGTGCACTCGTGTCACGCCTGACGCCTCTCCTGGAACCTGGCGAACTCCAGCGACTGGCTCTGAGCGAGCCGTTGGAACAGTTGCGGGGCATCACAGCGCTGCTGGAACGTCAGAAAAGCCTCAAGCGCTGTCGACATTTGCTCGAGGCATGGGGAGGTCAACGGCTGCAGACCCTTGAATCTTGCATCGCTGTGTTGATTGAGCAGTCCGCCTCAGCGGACACTGATCCAGACGCTGGGACCGACATGGAGGTGCGCATTCAGACACTGTTTGACAACCTCAACAGTGATGCCCTCCGTTATCAGGAGCTGTACTACTCCGAGCGCAAGCACATTCTTCATCTCGATGAGCAACGTCGCGGTGGGTTCGGCAAAGTCGCTTGATCGTCCCGATACGCTTTTTCAATGCGTACAGCGCCCATCCGTCCCTTTCCAAATGTCTGAATTCTTCGAAGCGATCTGGCATGGGGAAGGCATCGGGGATGGCGGTGATCTTGAGGAAGCTCTGCAGGCTTATTTGGCGGTCAAACCGAAAGACGGCAACTGGTTGGAAGCCTGTGGAGTCGATGGTGCTGATCCGAAGGTCGAGCGATTTGCTTCCTTCGAGGCTTATCTGGACAATGTCGATCCCCTGGAGACCATCTCGGTGACCCCGCAAATGATTGCTGAAGCGATCGCACTACTGCCGTCGTAATGCCCGATTCCCAACTCGACTTTGCGGCATTAGAGCCCGTCAATCACCTTTGGCCGTCCTTCGTCGAGCGGCTGGGAACCGATCGCGCTCAGCGCGCTGTGAGGCAGGCTCTCGATCTGCAGGGGATGCGCGGTCGTCATCCCGGTTCGCTGCCGGTGCTGTTTACCGAAACAGGGGGCTTGGCACTCGCCAGCACAGATCTGGTGCGGGAGCAGACCGGACTGAACGCTCACGGCAAAGATATGGTCCTGTTGCTTTCCTCCAGAACCAAAGAATGCCAGTTGATCTGGGGGGATTTTGATTCTCAGGACTGAATTGATGCCGTAAGCAAAAGCTCAAACCAGCGTGGAAACGTCCGCCAACCGAGCACAAAAAAGCCCCTCTGCGAGGGGCTCGGGATGTGTGAGGTGTTGGATCCTTGTGTGAGGAGGCCAACCTGGTCACTAAAGCATCTCCTGCGGACAACTCGTTCCTCGAATCCTTAAAACTCCAAAGAGAGTACGTAAAATATGGCACGCCAAGCCTTCTTAATATCTCTTTACATTGAACGGACTGGCTTCCATTTTCATGTCCAACACCCCAGATCCCGCAAAGGTCTTTTCTGAAAAGCTGAACGGCAGAGTTGCAATGCTCGGTCTGGCGATTGGCTTGGCAACAGAGTGGATCACTGGCCAAGGGATTATTCAGCAGGTCTTCGGCATTTTTGGCTGAATCTGTCTCACGCTTCAAGAATCACCCTGCCATTGGCAGGGTTTTTTTGTCCCAAGCCATCGTCATCGTGGTGTTGGCTTGAGTCACGGCCCAGACGCCGATGACAGTTGATCGACGCGCTTGTGCTGAACGGGTCACTCATCTCGTCCCAAGGTCCGAGAACACAGACGACAACGAGTTTTTGCCTATGCCAGGAGTTGGAGTCCGTGCTCTTCATTACCAAAAGCACGAGGCTTTACGGCGATTTTTTGGGTTCCAGGAAATGGTCAAAAGATCGGTTGCAATTCCCTCGAATGGTCTTCATATTTATGCGGCGCGGACATGGGGAGTTCATCCACACGCGACGGTCTCGGTAGAGCGATCCGAGGGCCGGCAGAACCCCGTCTCCCGTGCGAGCGATCACGGGAGACATTGTTCTGCGCTATTCAAATCTGAAGAGAACTAGTGCGAATGGCCCATCTCGACATGGGTGAACGAATTTGTTACTTCAAATACCGCATCGCTCGGGAAGAGCAAGCTCTTCTCACGGTCTCTGCAGTCCTTTCCCTGATCAGACGGCCGGCCAGTTCGCCCCGTTTGTAGAGGGGGCTGTTCTGCTTCGCCAGGAGTGTTTTCAGCAATTTAAGGGTGGTGGTTGGCCACTACGCAGAGCTCTCCCCCTTCATCGGTTGGTTGCCCGGAGATGTGAATCGTTTCAAGCCACAGGACCCAGCGGGCATGGCCAGGTAAATACGCTTATTTACATCTCGCAACGGAGCGCTTAATCTTTCTACATCTTCTAAGCCGTGATGACCTCTTCACGATCTGGTGATAGCTGGTATAAAGATGCAGCTGCCGCGCAAATTCAGTCGGAGCGTCGTAAGGACTCTGAGCGTCTGAATGGTCGCGTGGCGATGCTCGGATTCGTTGTTGGTCTGTTGACCGAAGCAATCACAGGGCAAGGCATTGTGAGCCAGATCACCTTCGGCTTTTTTGGTGGCAACTGATGACTGATTATTCAACGGCCATCTGGGGACTGGTTGCAGCTGCCGGACTGCTGACATCCGCTGTTCTCTACGTCCTGGCACAGCCCACGGATCTCCCAGTCATTCAGAAGCAGAGCTAAAGATGTCGATCGACAACCGATGCAGAGAACAGCAGCGTGTCGCTGACCAGATGTTCATGGATTTCAAGTACACGAGTCCTGGATCCAAGGAGCAGGTTCGTGCACTGAACACCCTCAGCTTTCTCGTGAGCATGTGGGCTGATTTCCTCGTCCAGGAAGAGAGGCGTATGAGTTCTGTCCTGACACTGGAGGCCAGTGTGTAGTTCGTTCCCAGCAAATGGTGGGCGTCAGTAGGCGTGATTCGACTGGCATTGACTTTCAAACCGAGGATTTGTGCCTTATGTAACCATCGTTGTTACGGGTTGCTGATCTAGGCATTTTCACCAGTGGCTTGGGGTCAAAGCCTTCTTATGTTTTGCAAGTTCTCGGATTTCAAGGCCCCCTTCCGTCTGTACTTCGCTTTGTGCATGCTGCAGTCGGGAAAGCCAATCGATGACTGACCCAACTCTGAGTATTCCAGCAGCGCTGCGTGAAGCACAGCTTCAACGCCTTGAAGCTTCTTTGGCGTCCAAGGCTGAAGCAAAGCCTCAATCAAAAACTGTTGGTCAGCAAAACAAGCAATCGCTTCCTCGATCTTGATCGTTAATGTTTTTCCAGTCCAGGTCAATGTCTGCAATTAATATTTCCGATTTGTTTTCAGTATCCTTGAATCTTTAAAGTGAAAGTTTCCGAAGATTGGCGGCCGTCACTTTCAACATCCTCGCCGTTGCAGGTGAGAGATCCTTTTGAGTAAACATTTAAATCTAGATCTTCTCAATTGATTGATAATTTCCGGAAATGTATTTGAAGGGGCGGTTTCAAATTATTGTTGTATTCCAGTCTTGTCAGACTCTCAGTCCTGGATCAAGATCTTGTTGATCAGTGAATGGTTCGTTGATGCCTGACGGGGCGGCCACCACGACGCATTGATTCCCACATACCTTTTTCTAGTGCTGTCAGCTTGGGAGCTTTCTCTTTCAGGGCGGCATGAGCTCGGGCCTTTGCTGCCGCAATGATTCTGTCTGTCTTATCTCCAGTTTCAAAGGCCAAAGCAATGCATCAAAGAAATTTAAAGCTATAGATCCTGAGCTTCGAATGGTTGCAACTACAGAAAAAACGCATAACCAGCCGTTGAGATCAACTTCAAGCCCTTGAGTTGTGTTCAGCCGCTCATCCGATTTCTGCACGGTGACCAACCACGTGGGTCTCGCCCGCCCTATTCCTGTTCCCTCTTCTTCCACAAAAAAGCCTCCCAGACAAGACAGGGGGGGAGCACCAAGCGACGGTGTCTCTATTCTCTTTCGTCAGCTTGTCAGCCGTTGTCTGATCAGGCGATCAGGTTGGGCAGCTCAGTGGCTCCATGACAGTTGAGGGTGGACGGATGGGGGGTCGTCACCCGACGGCGTAGGTTGAAAGCCCTTAAGGGTGCAGGGCATGAAATCTGGTCCGTCCTGTCCACTGCGTTTGGGGACCTTCGATAGCCTGGATTATTGGACTGATTTAGCCTTGATGTCCGCTGTCAGGCCTCTCTCCGCGGAGGAGTCTCATCGCATGACCGATGGCGCAATAGTTTCAGCAGAGGAGTCGCGTCGGCGGACAATCGGCTGATTGTTCTCGTCTCGGCAACCAATGGCTCAGCGGCCTTGTCTTTGGTCTTGAGATTTCTGGCAGGTTGCAACAGATCTGAGCCACCAACTCAGTTGACTCTGCCTGGGTGGCAATACGATGCTCGCTGAATTCGGTTGTTCAACGGCAAAGATCGCTTGTTCTTTCTCGAACTTTTCCTGTGAGATGACTCGTCATTGATGGGTTGTTGGTGAATGCCTTTGATCGCGCAGAGGTCTCTTCCATAGATCCAACATGGCAGAAGTGGCACTGTGCTGACCGCGGATTGGTTTTGGGGCCATGGGCCGGCGTGCACAGAGATCATCCGAATGCCATGACTATGAGTCGCTTGGCATGTTCTTTTCGGTTACCCAAGGGTGCCTCTCAGGTTGCTTGGAGGTAACTGCTGAGCTACTTTAAGTGTACTCAGCGGTTCAGGGCATGGTCAAAACCGCCACCCGTGAAAACCAGGTCAAGCTCACCGTGTCAGTACCTCCCAGCCTGCATGTGCTCTTGCGGGGTTGGGCTCTATGCGAAGGCCGGGAACTGACCAGCGTTGTTCTTCAGTGTGTGGAATTGTCGGTACGGCAGTTAAAAAGCAATGGCTCAATCCCTTCTGCCGCAGTTCGCTCTTATGAGCGAGCCTGTGAAGAGCGGCTGGCCGCGGGTGGGTTCTGATCGTGGATTTTGATCAGATCGAGAAAGCGCTTCAAGCTCCCACGATGGAGGCAGTGATCGCTTTAAGCGAAAGGGTTCAAACCCTTGAGGCTCATCCCGAAGGGATGGTGTTCACCGTTTTGCGCGACATCGACAGCACCCTGGCAATTGGCTACAGCGACAATTTGCAACAGGGCCTGGGCTGCTACGCAGAGCGTGGTTTTCGCGTTGTCGCCTATCGACGCGGTACACGACGTGAGCAACGGCTTCTGTTGCTCACGTTGAAAGAAATTGGATTGAAAAGCAGTTATGGATCCCAGTATTTTGATGCCGATAAACGTGTGATCAGCAGCCTTCGTCAGCTGGGTTGGCCCGTGGGTGATCTTTACGGAGATTCTTGTTGCAAGAAACAGAGGCGAATACAGGACCACCTCATGGAAGAAAGTTGATGAATCAACCCAAAACAATCTTGTTTTGACGTGCTTTGAGAACCAATGCCTCAACTTGGGCCGGATCAGCGGGGGGGTGATCATTCAATTCCACGGCCCGATAGTGATCCGCCACAGCCCAGGCCTTGGTTGAATTTTCTGTGATCGAACGTGGAATTAGGTGCAGATGTAGGTGTTGAGCACCTTCACCAAAGGCGATGGCGTAAACCCGATCGCATTTGGTGAGTTGTTGAACCAATTGACTGGCCTTCTGGACGGCGATTCCCCAACCGATGGCTTCGTCTGTCGTGAAATCCACTGGACCGGCGCAATGCCTCAGCGTGTCCAGCAGCATCCAACCCGGCAGAGGTGCTGGATTCGGGTGGTGGCGCAACACCCACAGACCACTGCGCTGGATCTCATAGCATTCACGAGACACTTGATCGTGATGCAGTGCACAGATCGGGCAAGGTGATGTCATCGCATCCAGGGGTTGCGTTGTTGCGTTGGGCGTTTCAACGGTGAACGTTCAGCGTCGTGCAGCGCCACGGCCATTGCCAATCAAGCCCGGATCGATGATCACCGATGCAACCACGAGAAGCCCGCTGAACGACGACACTCCCCCAAAAGCGGATGTTGCCCAGCAGTAACCAAGGGTGGTTGTCGGCAGCATCACCAGCCCCAGCACCGGAAGGATCGGATTTGGAACAGCAAAGCCCGCGAAGGGCTGCATGACAAATGTGCTGTTGAACAACCACATCAACAGCAGGATCACGCGTGGTGCTAACAGGCCAAGAGCGGCAAATAGACACATCTGTCAGCTCGGGTCACCGAATGTTTCAGTGTTAGCGAAACTTGCAGTTGAGGGAACATCACAACCAGAAAGCACATCAAACCGGAGACAATCCCGAGGGAATGGCAACCAACCCATGCCTGTTGATAGTCATGGGCAGCGAAGAAGATGCTCGATGTTCACCCCAGAAACCCGGCTTCAGCTGCAGGGAATTCTCAGGAGACTGGCAACGGGGCAGAACGTCACTCTTGAGGAGCGGATCAATCTTCACCGCCAGGCCGATCGTGATCCAACGGTGGCTGCCTGGCTTCGCCGAGCACGCAGACGCCAGCAGCACCACCAGCTGACGACGGGGCAGGGAGTCGATGCTCTCCTCGATCAACTGGATCTAAACGATCGAGACCCAGGCAGCCGTTTTGATCCAGATCAGGACGACCTTGGGGATTGGTTCAGTGGGGCACCCTATTGGCTGAGGCGCAGCTGAACCTTAGACTTCCAGAGCGCAATTCACCGCCAACTCGAACGGCACGGCTGTGTTGGCCACTCGAAGCAGGCTGCAGGACATTTCTGCCAAGTCGGCGGGTTGGGTCATGTCCTCAGCCGGTAGCGTGCTGACTTCCAGTGCCATGTCCGTCGCCACCCAGCTGGGGCAGATCGCTGTGACACGGATTCCCTCGTCCCATCCTTCATTTCGCATGGCCTGGCAGAGGGCCATCAAGCCGAATTTGCTCACGGGGTAGCCGGTCATTCGGCCCTTGACCCGTTTGCCACTCATCGAGACAAGCACCTGAATTCGCCCTTGGCCACTCTGTTTCAACAATCGCCACGCAGCCCGTGTCAGCCGCCAGGGTCCCATCAGATTGATTCGCCAGAGTTCCTCCAGTTCCGGTTCAGCGGTGTCGTCGAACAACAGCGGCGTCCGGTGCAGGCAGCCTGCACAGTGAATCAGGCTGTCGAAACCGCCCCACCTCTCCTCGGTCTTCTCCACAAAGGCATCGGCTGCCGAAGGATCACTCGCGTCGTATCGCACCCGAAGCACGTCTGGATGATCGAGAACAGTGCCGATGAGTTGGTCCGGCTGCCGCAATCCAAGGCTGAGACGGTGCCCTTCTCGCAATAAACGCTCGGCGATGCCGCGGCCAATGCCGCGGCTGGCTCCAGTGATCAGGATGGTGCGCTGCATCGATCGTGCTCCTGAAGGTCCTGCAACAACAAACCGGCATCTGTGTGGTGCCGCATTGATGATTCGTTAAGGCTATGACTGGGGAGTGGTATGTAACCAACTTGCAAAACTACCAATGCCACGTCCAAGGAAGACAGGTCCACGGCTCATCAACGGGACCTACTGCGTTCAGGTCTACGACGGCAACAAGCGCAAGACCCTCTCCCTCCAAACCACAGACCACCACCAGGCTTGTCTTCGATACGAGGCAGGCCACAGAGCACTACTGAGACGCATCAGGGAAGAGCACAAGGCAAGTGCAGCAGCAGCAGAGGGGAGATGGACTCCAGGCGTTATTGCAAGCCTCAGAGAGGAGTATCAGCAGCAGTCAGACCTGGACCCACGGGAGTTTGCATCACTCATCACAGGCAAGCCAGAGCAAGACACCGAGACCGGGTTGATGCTCGACAGAGATACAGAGAGGTTGGCTGAGTCTCTCTATGGCTATGTGAGCTGGGATGAGCTGGCAGACAACGCTGAGAAGCGGCGCAAGTTCAAGACAGGCAAGCCCTACTCAGCCTCCTGGTGGAAGAACTACAGGGTGACAAGTAAACAGATTCCGTTTTCACCAGACCAGGCAACAGTCGAAGCGATCAGCGATTGGATTGATGCAGAGACAGAGCGAGGAACAAACCCAGCAACGATCCAGAACAGGTGTTCACTGCTTCAGGGTCTGATCAAGACAGCAAAGCAATCAGGGTTTAAGCGAGAACTACAGAACAACTTCCTGCTGGTTGACTACAGCACCACACAAACCAACAGCTATTACTGCCCCAAACAAAAGGACTACCAGTGGGCGTTCAATCGGATGCAACAGGAGAGGGAGAACATCCAAGTTGCTTGGCAGGTATTGATGTTCACGGGAGTAAGGGTCAATGCGTTGGCCTATCTCTCATCAATGGAGGAGCCAGGATGGCTAACGCTTCCTGATGAAGATGGCTTGAAAGGTGGTGGCAGGGTGCCAATGCCGTTGGACCTGTGGCATCAGGCAAAGACAATCAATCCACCTAACAGACAAGACCTCACCAAGATCCTCAGAGAGGCCGGCATCGAGAGATTTAAGAACCACTCCTGGCGGTCAGGCTTCAAGCAACTGACAAGGGACGTGGGACTTGATTCTGTGCTGGGTGAGGCACTGATGTGCCATTCACTCGGCAAGCTTGAAGAGACCTATGGCGATGGCTTCTCTGATAACCGACTACTCGAAGGAGCGGAGAAGGTATGGAGAAAGATCGAGGAGTGGAGCAAGTGAAGTGGATAAGTATTCCTACTCAACTTCAATGGATTTCCCGCTATTCAGTGGACTAAGACCGGCTCGGCGGGACCTATTAAGTGAGGGGTGGTTACCAAAACCCGATCTCAGGTGATTATCTCTTGGGGCTTGGTTTACACATCGCCTCCTTCAATCGTTATATAAGTGTGGCGGCTCAGTTCACTAAAGCTGGTTCGGCGGCAACTATTAAGTGAAGGGGCTTCTCAACCCTTGAGCTTCGATAGTGCATCGAGCAGGACTTGAAGCTCTTTGATCCGTTCAGGGGAGAGCTTGTCCAGACCCATCTCTTCAACGATCACGTTGTCTTCGGCGGGCTTGGTATCCAGGAGGTCTCTGTATTTGGGGAGATTCAGTGCTGCCTCAAGCAAGATGAGACACGTCCGAGCCATAGAGCTGCGCTCAAGCTTGGAGATCTTGCTGAGCTGAGCGTGGATGTCCTCAGGCACCTGGAGCATCACGCGCTTATAGATGGTTGGCATCAGTCAGTTGCACGCAGCCAAGTGAGGCCCCATCAGTAGCGAAGGTGTATCACTCATCAACACCGTGCAAGGGATTGCTTTGTGGTCTATCCGTTCACGGCCTCCTGGGCTTATGGCGCTGGGTGCATTAGTGAGTAAAAACTGCGGTAAAATCAGTTAAAGGCATTCTTTGGGGCTTTTACTCCAGGTAGTTCCTGTACTTAATGCCACAAAATTCTAAACCTGGCAAAAGATGGCTTTTGATTTTACTTTTGATACTGCCACTGGTCATGTGACCATTGCTGAGGGATCAACTGAAATACCTGAGTCCACTTTCTCAAGGGTATGGTCGCCTGGACCTGAGGGCGTAGTTCAAAGCGTCTATATCCCTGATTCGGTTAACCATATACGCGCTTCCGCCTTTCAAAAAAACTCTCTCACTCAAGTCGTTATTCCTGATTCCGTAACAACAATTGGCGACTATGCCTTTTCACAAAACCCTGTCTCTGAACTTGTCATAGGAAATTCGGTAACAACAATTGGCAAAGGCGCCTTTTTGCAAAACAGCCTCACTGAAGTTGTTATCCCTGATTCAGTAACAACAATTGGCGATAGTGCCTTTATCAACAATCCACTTACTAGAGTTGTTATTCCTGATTCGGTAACTAAAATTGGTGACTATGCCTTTTATAGAAAAGAACTTGTAGGCATCACTCTTTCTGAAGTTGTTATAGGAAATTCAGTGTTCATGATTGGAAAAAGTGCCTTTGAGGGAAACAGTCTCAATGAAGTTATTATTCCTGATTCGGTAACTTATATTCTAGAGTCTGCTTTTTCGTACAATGATTTTGCTAAAGTTGTTATCCCTGATTCGGTAACTACAATTGGCTCACATGCCTTCTATAGAAACAATCTGACGGAAGTTGTTATTCCTGATTCAGTCACCTCAATAGGTCACGGCGCCTTTTGGGGTAACGATATATCTCAAGCAATATTGCCGGCTCATTTTGAAGATAACCCCCCTACTGAAGCATTTGCTTTGGATGTGAAATTTAGTTATCGAGAAGAAGTAGTTCCTGAGCCAGAACCAAAACCAGAGCCTGAGCCAACTCCAGAACCTGAAGCAACCCCTGAACCTGAGCCAGAGCCAGAGGACTATGAACCTCCAACTTCTAAAAGTGAAATCAAAGGAACTAAGAAAGATGATGATCTAACTGGTACTAATAAATCAGACGTCATCAACGGTAAGAAGGGTGATGACATTCTTAATGGTAAAAAAGGTAGCGATATTCTGCAAGGTGGAAGCGGTCAAGATGTTCTCATAGGCTCTAAAGGCAAGGATTATCTTGATGGTTCTAAAGGCATTGACATCTTGAATGGAGGTAAGGGTGCTGATGTATTCCAGATTTCGAAAGGCATTGACCTGGTAAAGGACTTCAGGATTAAGCAGGGTGATCGAATAGCTCTCGATAAAAAAGGTAAGTTCACAATCGTGGACGATCCTGATGGAGTCCTGATCAAGGCGAGTGCTAAGAAGCAACTTTTTCTTGATGGCGTTGATTATGACGATGTAATCGCAGCTGGTATTGATTTGTTTGTTCAACCTGTTTAAGGAAGAAAATTAGCTCCACAGCCACCCTGTCAGCAATGGCGGGGTTTTTATTGCGTGTGCTGGGTTTACCTAGTTGAGGGATAGGTAGCCCCTAATACATCACCCGAATGGGGGAGGTTTTCGCCTGCTGGAACGGCGATGGTGTGTTCAAGAGGGAAGACCTCACACAATCCATCAGAATAATGCTTGCAAATCTTCCAGTCGCCGCAGTCGTCACAGCTCCATACGAAGCATCTAGCGCATCACCGGAAGAACATCAGGTGAGCAAAAGCACTACTGAAATCGTGTCTTTGGGGACACCTTCTATGGGATGTGTTTTGCAGATGTTGCACTAGCACTACTGCTTTTGGCTCAACCAGGTTTGAAGACAGAAGACGGTGGGCTGATAGGTAGAAGCATTGCATTCCCTGCAATCCTTTTGGCGACAGGCTTTGGACGCAAGGACGGCTACGGACGAAACTTGATTCGAGCATATAAGGAGCCAACGGATGTAGCGCAAGTACAGGTGTAAGGCACATGAGTTAGTGACGGATAACCGCCTTACCCCGCTTAATGCGGGGTGTTTTATTGCCTGCGCAAGACTCAACCAGTTGAGGGATGCAACGCCCCTAATAAATCACTCGATCTAGGGAGGTGTCAGATAGCAATACCGGCGATGGTGTGATAAAGAGGGGAGAGCCTTGAAAGTGACTGTGATAACAAGGCTTTTAGACCTGTGATCAAGATCACAGAAATCTTTGACGCAGGTCATCACGCGCTCCAGTGATTGCGGAGATGGTGTGTGCATCGGAGGGGGACAACACCCCAAAGACACAAACCACACACTACTCAGAACAATGTTTCGTCGTTTCTTCTCCAATCCAAAAGCCAAACAGTTTCAACCCAGCAAAAGAATCAGGGATATTATTGAAGAATCAAAAATTGATCCCAGTGATTTTACTCCAAAGCTATTGTGGGATCCTAAGAATCCACCCAAAACAATTTGGGAACGGTTTAATGTAATTCGAAATGAAGATCATATGGATTACATGGATGACAAGGGTCGCATTGTTGGCACGAATTCAGACGACTATATTCTTGGCTCAAGTGAAAACGACACCATTGAAGGCAGTCACGGAAGTGACCTTGTCTATGGTGGCGATGGAAATGATCGTCTTTATGGAGATCAACGAAGTACCCGCAGAAGTAATGGCATCGACACACTTTATGGCGGAAATGGCAATGATTTTATACAGGGGGAAATTGCCTATGGAGAAAGAGGAGATGATGATCTTTACGCCCCAACGCTAAGAAACAGAGACCCCGATGACACTGCTGGCGGCTATTTAAACGGCGGCCAAGGAAACGACAAGCTTTATGGAGACTCCGATGTAGATACCCTGACTGGCGGAGTTGGTGACGACGTTCTTAAAGGAGGAGGAGGAGGAGACATAATGACTGGAGGGGGAGGTTCCGATCGCTTTTATGTTGGTAATGCAGATAGTCTTGGAGATCAGGGTGGAGAACCACAAAAAAGAGATGTAATCACAGATTTTGAACAGGGCGACAGAATATATATCGAAGCACTCGGAATGGCTGGGTTTGATCGGGAAGATGCCGTTCTTGAATTCAATAATAGAGGCGTTCTAGAGATTACTGTCTATGATTCTATTGAAGACGTTTCTGGTGTTGTTGCTGAGGTACATGGCTTGGATGCCACTCAAGATCCTAGCGATCAGATTAGTTGGCACGGTAATACGGCAATTGAGCTCATTTAAATTGATATTGATGTTGGGGAGCCTGAAGTTCAATCAGAGAGCTGAAAGCCATACAAGACCCAACCTTGGGAAAGGCAGGGCAGGATGTGTGGTTCCTGGTGTAAAACCCCGGCAGAACTTTCGTAAACAACACCCCGTCGCAAGGCGGGGTTTTTCATTGCTTCAATCGTCTGACTAGCCCCACCAACCAGCCTCCGATACCTGGCACTATTTTTCATTTAGCCCCGTCGTAAGGCGGGGTTTTCTTTTTCAAAGGGACAACCACAAACAATTAACTACTGACCCATGCCTCGCGACATCATCAGCCCTAACTTCGAGATCTGCTTCGACGAAAGCCGGGGCCAATGGGTTCTGGAATTTCCAGAGCACATCGATAGAGACCACGACCCTCGACTTGATTACAACCAGCTTGTCGAGCTGCGATACCTACTAGATGAGATCATTCGCTCACAATTTGTTTTTTAAAAACGATTCAATCCCCATCGAACAAATGACAAATGCAGACATGCGTACTTCAGAGGCCAATCTCAAGCTGGTGAACCAAGCCATTCAGGATTACCTGATGAATCTGGACATCTTGGAGGGCAAGTATCAGGACGCCGGACTGAATGACCGGGAGATTGCTTGGGCTATTGGCCGGGCTCAGTATCTACTAGCATTGGAGAAAGATGAGCTAGTTGGAGCATAATTCGAGCTTATCTAAATCTCTATTTTTGGAAAAGTGAAACTCTTGCTTGTATGCCTCTGTATTGGACGATTACCCTATCTGGCGCCCATTGTGTTCAAAAAATTTCATCAGCCCTATAGAGGCTTGTAGCGCCCTTGCAGAGTGATTTTGTATTGGAGCATGTGTAGAGGGATGTATATAAAATTATCGGCGAACTTTTTTCAATCTCCTTGCCCATAAATAAACTTATCATTATCAATGGATTGTCTATTGGCGTTAACTAGAAGAGGGGACTGGGTTCTTGCTCAAATGCTCCCACTATTGTGAAGAGAGAAAGGGTCCGGTGGCTACCTGTGGAAAACTCGGGGGTTTCGTTATGGAAGCCCCTGAGGTCCCAGTTCACCACTCAATTACACCACAGGGTATATACACCCCAGAGCAATCGTTGATGTTCCGCCAGGTTCAAATCCCAGTTATAGCTTGATTCTCAGACCCACCTCATAGATACCAGGAAGCGTTGAGCTTTTGATGGGCTATCTACGGGAGGAGTAGGTCCCTTTCTTCTTTTCTTGTATTACATAACGATCACAAAATCAACCGAAGTGTTGAAGAAAACGATTGCAAAATAAACCTATGGCAAGACCATCTGATCGTGGGACTTCGATGACTGTTGCGACGGTCATTCGAACCACGCCACTCGATAAAGAAATGATCCGTGATGCAGCAATGCGGGAAGGGATGAGCACCTCAGTGTTCATCCGCCGAGTGCTCGCTAAATACGGCGTCTTCCCAATGGTTCAGACCGATGAAGAAGTCTGAATCAAACAAGCCCGCAAGCCCCTCCGGCAAGCGAAAGGACACCCCACAAGGGAATCAATCCAAACAACAAATCAAAGTCCCCTACGCCTTCCACATTCATTATGGGCTCTGGGACATCTGATCTAAATCCTCACCAGTAAAAGCTGGCAGTTCGGTGCAAGCCCGAGCTGAGGAATTGTCCTGCCTACGGACGTTAAACCAGGCCACGTAAACGTAATCGATTCGTCAAATGACCGATCCATTCACGGAGGTGCCGATAGCTCAATCCGAAACTATCGAAACACCCCAAACCTTTGAAGGCGGGTTCGCTTTCAAACAAGCAATCAAAAACAAGGCCACCGATGAGCAGCTCCGCAAGCTGGGCATGGGGTGGATCTGGTCAGAAGGCGGAAGCCGCGAACATCTGCGCGACTGCCTGACTCAGAAGGGCTGGGCCGTTACTCCTGGTAAATGGAAGGGCGGCTGGAAGAATGCTCACAAGTCTGAGTTCATCCAAGCTCACTTCATCTTTCTGGACTTTGACGGTGATCGTCGTCTCGTCGATGCAGTAGTTGACCCTTTCGTTCAACGTTCTGCCTCCTTCATCTACACAACCGCCAGCCACGGCAAAAAGAGTGGTGATCGGTTTCGCATCGTCTTTGAACTCGATGCTGATGTCTTCGATCTCTCCACGTTCAACCGGGTGCTTATAGGGCTGAATGCTCTGGTGCCTGGTAGCGACGTGATGATCAATGGTGTCTCCTGCCTCTTTGGCAATGACCGCGCAAAAGTGATCGACTTCGATCCAGACAACCGTCTGGCCGTTGCTGAATGCCTTGCCAAATGGGAGCAGGTTGAACGCCGGGAAGTTGAGAACCGACAGCAGAAGAAACGGCAAGCCGTCTCGATGTTTGAAGGCAACTCAAACGATACCGAGAACAACCTGCGCCGCTGGTTACAACCGGTCCCATCCAACACGTATGACCGTTGGATCAAGGTCGACGCTTGGATCAAGTCCGTCGTTTATTCCGGTGAAATCACGGAAGACCAAGGCGAGGCGATCTTCATTGATTGGAGCATCGCCAACTACGACGGCGTCAAAGAAAAGCGCAATGACCCAGCCGTAATTGAACGGACCTGGGAAAGCCTCACGGGAGGCCGCAATGGCACTGATGGATTCGTTCGAGCAAATGGATTGCTCAACATCAGACGCCTTTATCACGAATCAATCCTCGAACAACTGACCGCTAACGACCAATGAGCTACGAAGACAATTTCTCTGTCGACAACATCTGTGTGTTGTCGAAGCAGCTGGCGATGTTGAGGATTCAGGAAACCCTGCTCCACTGACGCGTCGAGTTACCGCAGCAGAGGATCAAAGAAGCCGGCCACATTCAGCAGGCCACAGGGCTTTTGATGCAGTCGCAGCTGGAGCCAGGCCAGAGCTTCAAACAATTCCTCCAGGGTTCCGAATCCACCGGGCAACGCCACCATCGCGTCTGCCAGTTCGAGCATCCGCGCTTTGCGCTGATGCATCGAGCCAACCACTTCGAGTTTGGTGAGGCGGGGATGCACGATCTCATTCGCCATCAGCGCTTCAGGGATCACGCCGATCACCTCACCACCCAGCTCCAGAACGGTGTCAGCAACCACTCCCATCAATCCGGTTTGGGCTGCGCCGTAAACCAGGCCAACACCACGCAGGGCCATTGTTTCTCCCCAAGCTGCAGCTGCTGTGGCAAAGGCTGGATCGTGACCACGGCTGGATCCGCAATACACCGCAAGACGTCGCATTGCTCCTCCGACCAATTTCCATCATTCTCAACGGCATCTCTTGAATGCAGTGCCAATGCCTGAGGCCAAGCTGAGTCTCAGCCTGATCAAAAAGCACCGCATCGTGGATCGTGCTCTTGGTCTGAATGAACCGTCCGGGCTGACCCTCAACCATGACGGCAGGGCTCTTTACACCGTCAGCGATGACACCAAAGCCATTTTCCGGCTCGATCT
This sequence comes from Synechococcus sp. AG-673-B04, assembly GCA_003211235.1. Lineage (GTDB taxonomy): Bacteria > Cyanobacteriota > Cyanobacteriia > PCC-6307 > Cyanobiaceae > Parasynechococcus. The sequence continues at coordinate 9,120 of QCTG01000006.1, read as the reverse complement.
GGAGGGCCACGTGACGGTTGAAGAGTCCTTCTTCATCGGTGTTGAAGACCTCGAAGGGATTGCCATCAGTGGCGATGGCCAGCAGCTGCATGCCGTCCAGGAGGACACCAACAGTGTGATCAGCTTTGACATCGCTGCTCGCGCCGAGATCAATCGACAGCCGCTGGAGGGGATGGAGAATTTCGCCAGCATCGCGGAGCATTTCCCGATACGACCAGACAACAATGGGCTGGAGGGAATCACCGTCAACACCCGAAGTGGCCACATCGTGGTCGTGAAGGAATGTCGTCCAGGTTTGTTAATCGAGATCGATCTTCAGCAGGGGCGGATCCTCAACGCCCGATTGCTGACGGAGTCCAACGGGTTCAGCCACCCCCGCCTTTCGATCGACAAGCTCGATTTCTCCGGCCTCAGCTACGACAGCAGCCGCGACACGTTCTGGATTACCAGTGATAAAGGCCAGTGCCTGTTCCACTACGACTGGACGAACAATCGCGTGATTCAGAGGCTGGATCTGATCCGCAAAGGGGATAAACCATCCTCCAAAGTGCGCAAGTCTGAAGGAGTGGCGATCGATCCTGCTCGTCAAAGGCTTTACGTGGTGAGCGAACGGGATGGAGATCTATTGACCTACCAAATCCATTCCCATGACTAACGGCCAACATCTGCTGATCACTGGCGCCAGCAGCGGCATCGGCCGTGTCGCGGCTCAACGGTTGGAGCGGGCCGGCCACAGACTCACACTGATCTGCCGAAGCCAGGAACGCGCCCGGGAGGCCCTGGATTGGGTCGCGCCCCAAACGACGGTGTTGCTGGCGGATCTTGCAGATCTGGCTTCGGTTGATCAGCTCTGCAGCACTATTCAAAGTCGTGCGGAACCTCTTGATGGCTTAGTGCTCAATGCCGGTCTGCAATACGCCGGTTGCAAGCAGCCTCGCTGGACCCCTCAGGGATTCGAGCTCACGGTGGCCGTGAATCATCTCGCGCATCAGCTTCTGCTGATGCGGCTGTTGCCGATGTTGCTGCAATCCACCAGCCCACGCCTGGTGATCACGGCATCGGAGGTTCATAACCCCGCCAGCGGCGGTGGCCGGGTTGGTCGCCCCGCCAGCCTGGGTGACCTCAGCGGGCTGAACAGCACCACGCCTGCGCCGATGCTGGATGGCAACAGCCGCTTTGATGCAGACAAGGCTTACAAAGACAGCAAGCTCTGCAACATGCTGATGGGCCTCCATACAGCCAACCTGCATCCGGAGCTCCCTGTCATCAGCTGGAGTCCTGGTCTTGTGATTCCCCGCGCATCAGGCGGTTTCTTCAGGGAAAGCCGTCGGGCCAATCCACTCGGCCAAGCACTCTTCGGTTTCGTGGCCAGGGATCTTCTGCGGATCACCGAATCGGTCGACAATGCAGGAGAGCGTCTGGTTCAACTGGTTTTGGAGCATGGAGATTGTGGCTTCCGCTACTGGAGCAACACGCTGGTGAAGCCTGGGCTGCACCGGTTTGAACAGACGGAGCCATCCGCTGAAGCCAGCGACTCTCTGAAGGCTGCGAGACTGTGGACCCTCAGCCAAGAGCGGATTGAATCAGTGCTGAACTCTTGAGATCCGTATTCATCTCGAACCTGTAGACCCGATTCGGAACAATGCTGATGTTGAAGTCGATGTCGTCAACCCCTAACTGACGCGAACGCTTCAGAAGGTTTTGCTGCATGGATGTGATTGCTGCCTGATCGAGAAGATCTTCCGGTGCATTGAGCACTAAATCGACATTGGTAACGTTGTCATTCACCCGAACATTGCTGTAAAGCAAGCGAACGCGACTCCACAATCGCGGGTTCTTCTCAGCCACCTTGAGACGCTTGATCTGTCCGGCCTTGATTTTTCCGAATTCAGCTTCCAGGTATTGCCGAACGCTGAAGTCATGAAGTGACGATCCCAGAGGGATGCAAAGCAGCCCAAGCAAACCCATCCACACGACCAGATTGCGCCAGCAACGGCTCACGGAGCCATAACGCTGAATCAGAAAGACCAACAAACTGGCCACTGCGATGCCAGTCAGGTTGGCGAGGAACAGAAGAAAGGAACCCTCTGCGATCTGATTGGTCAAACCGGCCACGGTGCCGCGACCAAATACAGCGGTCATGTCCGAGCCCAGCGTCAGCCCGATCCCACTCACACACAGCGGTGGCACCAGAGCGACGGCGATGGCCACACCCGCAATGGAGTTGGAAAGGCGCTCACGGGTCATCGAAAATGACCCAGCTACCGCCGCAGCCACGGCAATACCCAGATCAATCAGATTGGGCAACGTCCGGCCGATGATTTCCGATTGCACGTTGCTGATTCCAAGCATCAGGCTTAGCAGGGAAGCCGTTCCGACCACCGCCGCCACGCCAAACGTCACCGTCACTGTCGAACGGCGAATTAACTTGTCGTCGCTCACCGCCAGACCAAAGGCAAGGCTGAGGATCGGGTCCATCAAGGGAGCGACAATCACGGCTCCTATCACCACAGCAGCGCTGTTGGAGATCAACCCCAAGGTGGCGATGACTGCCGAACAGACGAGCAGCACAAAAAAGCCCAGGGAAGGCTTTGAAGAAGCAATGCGCTTCTCGTAAAGCTCAATCCGAGGAACCTTCGTCTCAAGGTTCATCGTCCAGTGGCCGGAGAACGTCTCGACGAACCTCAGGATTGGATTGGCCATCATCGCGACATGCTGTGCCATGTCTGCTGATTCATCGATGACGGGGCATTTCGCGGCCCTTGGCGCTGCATTGGCATGGACTCTGGCCAGTGGACTTTGGCGCTCCCTGTCGAACCAGGGATCAGCTCTGGCCCTCAATGCCGTGAAAAACGGCATGGCCAGCCTCATTTTTTTACCGGTCTTGCTGACCTTCCCCTGGGGGAGCAATGGTTCAGCAGTCGGGTTGCTTCTGCTCAGCGGAGTTGTAGGGATTGCAGCGGGCGACAGCTTTTATCTGGCAGCCCTGCGCATGCTGGGCACGCGCCGAACTCTCACGGTGGAAGCCATCGCTCCAGTGCTGGCCAGTCTTGGCAGCGTGGTGCTGATGGGTGAGGTTCTTGCACCGCAAGCCTGGATCGGTGCGGCCATGGTCACTAGCGCTGTCGTTCTGGTCGCCGGCCCATCAGATGCCATGGGGCGAGATGGTGCTGGTTTGGTTCTGGCGCTGCTGGCGGTCGTCAGTGGTCTTGGGGGTGCCTTTCTGGCCCGAGAGGTTCTGATCAGCAATGCACTGACTCCTTTGCAAACAGCTTCGGTGCGACTGTGTGGGGGCTGGGTTGGACTCCTTCCCTGGTTGCGACTGAACAATGAATCCATTCAGAACTGGATCAGCCCCCTCGGTGTTCGAATGATCGTCGCAACGGTGCTCGGAACCAATCTCGGGATTGTGTTGCAGCAGTTTGTGTTTCAACAAATGGCTGTTGGACCGGGTGTGACGCTGATGGGGACAGCTCCAGTGATGGCTTTACTGATCGGCCGCTTTGAAGGAGATCCGATTCAACCCCGCGGGATTGCGGCCGCTTTGCTTGCGGTGGCTGGTGTTGCCTTGACCACGTCAACAGCCCTTTGATGTCCAGAGGGACTTCATGGCTGGAGACCCGGTCACCACACCACCCAGCATCAATCTTCAAAGCAACCCATTTGGTCCTAGCTCGTTCAAACAACAAGCTTGATTTCTTGGTCGGATATCTGGATTGACGACCTTTTTAGTAAGGATGAATCGGCGACCCCGAATAGCTGCAGGGTTTTCGGAATCAATATTTGGATTCAAAGCCCTATGCCAATTTTCTACAGGACAGTGTGCTGACACCAAGACGAAGCCACATCAACGTCCCTCATGGAATAGGTTGAATACAATGAGGAACAGTTTTGGTTTATCATCCAAGCAAAGCCCAGTTGAAGAATGAGATTCCTGAATTAGTTGATTCAGTTTCTAAGTTGTTGCAAGATTTTCAAAAAGAGACTGGAGCTGATGATCGTTTTGTGCATATGATCCTGGGTGGCCTTATGAATGATTATCGATTTAAGGAAGAGCCAATCTCTAAAGTTTTTCGGTAGAACCACCATTTTTAGGCTTAAAGTGGTCTCTGATTTCTGTTAGGAACTGATTCCATTAGTTTCTAGAATTTTGTGATTCAATTTTACGGTTTCCATGCAGTATCTATTCGCAGGCTTCAGTTCTTAGTTGATCAATTATTTCCCGATTCAGGGAAATTATGTTTGCAGGGATTTAGATGTTTTCTTTGGGGGTAGTCGGCGTACTACAGATGTCTTGCCTAGATAATGAATGCAAAAAAGATCAACTTGTTTTGGTGACAGTTTTATGCGTTTTGAAAGCTCCATTCGTAATTCACTCGCTGTGATTTTCTGGTCAGAGTTTGAGTTTTTCCGGATCGTCAGGAGGCGAGCACAATCAGTTTTGTTGTCAGTTTGACCGCAGGAGATCAAGGCAATGCTTAACAGGCAAATTGGGACAAGACCTTTCATTCTGATTGCTGAATCTGTAATTAACTTGAAGTATAAGCATCTGGAGTCGTGGACTTTTAATCGTAGGCCTGATCGTTTGCAACTTGCGTAGATAATCCTTTTAAAAGTCATTGTCTTAGGGGTAAGATATTTGTCTGGTGTGATATTTATTGCGTTCTTGATTGCTTCAGGGCATGCATGATTCTTGTGAATCTCTTTGTGCGTCTTGCAAAAATTATTCAGCAACTTCAGGGTCGATTAAATGACTGGTGGCCAGGGCTGAATGACAAGGTGTTTGTTTTAAGTGTGATGGTGTCGTTTGCATGCCGTTAAGGTCAGTCAAGTCGATAAAATAGCCTGGATTCCACGTCAAGGTCTCCATTGATATCAGGCTCGGGGCTGCCTTCTACCAGCTCAAAGGCAAAGTCCATATCGCAGAATTCATGAATAATGTCCTGCCCTGTTTTGAGGTTATGGACGATTAGGAGCCGTTTCAAGGAAGAAATAATTATGGCAGCATTAATTCTATGGCAGCCAAGGGAGATTTTGCTGTTCTTGAAGTATTCCTGTCTTGTTGCGCAGAGCCTTTGTTTGATAGTGATTTTTCTGGCTTGTTTCGCTTCTCTCTAGAAAATGTAGATTGGGTAATAATATCGCTAAGAGCAAGACAAGATTGGCATGAGATTTATTTTTGTGCTCTTCTTGCTGCCTTCCTGGTCAATTTTCGTCGTTTTGCTTCTTTTGATCTTTTGTTGAATCAGCAGGAAGCTTGCTGTCAACCCATCTTGAGAAGACATAGACAGCAGCAAACATTGGGGCGTAAATGAGCCACATGTTTTCAAGCTTGTAGCCACTGTTGTTGACAATGACCAATGCGATGTAGCTTAGTATGGTATAAATTCCGATTCTTCGGAGCGCGGGAAACTTGCTGAGCATTGGATTCACATCTGATTTCGTATTTTACAGTTACTCTCTTGATTGCGCAGTCATTGCTTGAATGCATGTGGTGACAAGGCTTTTTATTATGAGGTTGATCGCTCTTCCTGTTGTTTAAAAGTTGATGGGGTTTGTCTGGGATTTTTCTCAGTGCATGATCCAATCCGTCGCCTCAGATTTCCACTAGTACGAAGTCGATGTGTTTTGCGCCAGATTCTGTACAGCAGATTCGATCGCATCTGCTGCTCCCTTCTGTAATGCCAGCACAACAAGATCGGCTCCAGCTCCGCCAGCAGGTTTCCATGCCCGTTCTGGAGCCGCTTCAAACCAGCTGTTCAACCTTGGACCCACCATTTGGATCTGCAACGGCAATGTTTTTCCCGGGATCCAGAGACGCCCTTTGAGCCGCAGAACCTGATGCTCGCTCACCAGTGGAGGCAGCAGTGATTCCAGACTGGTTCGATCCAGCTCAGCCTCGATCTGCACACCACGGCCCACAACGTCGACGTGGCTGTGATCGTGATGATCGTGCACGTCATCCTGGTGATGGTGCTGGCCGTGATGCTGATGGCCATGCTCCTCCCCCTTGACATCAGTGTGAACGTGGTGATGGTCCAGACCCAGCACAACGGAGGTGTCGACCTTTCCCTGTGCCACAGGGAGAAAGGCGGTTCCCTTCCTGACCTGTTGCTCCAGCTCACTCTGAAGTGCAGATAGTTGATCCGCTTTTAGTTGATCAGCCCGGCTGATCAACACCAGATCCGCTGCTTGAAGCTGATCGTGAAACAGATCGTCGATGGCGGTGATGTGATCAAGGCTTGGATCCTCCTCGCGCTGGCGCTCGAGAGCCTTTATGTCAGCCACTGGGCTGCCAGCCGCGAGGGCCTCACCATCCACCAGGGTGACAACCCCATTCACATGCACGCGATTTCTGATCTCCGGCCAGTCCAAGGCTTGTAGCAACGGCCGAGGCAGCGCCAGTCCACTGGTCTCGACAATGATGCCGTCCAGATCTTCAGCCCGTTTCAGCAATGTCTGCATCGTGGGCAGAAAGTCGTCCTGAACAGTGCAACAAAGACAGCCGTTATTCAGCTCCACCAGTCGGCCATCAACCTCATCCTCCGGACAGAAACCGCAACTGCGGATCAGATCTCCATCGAGACCAACACTTCCAAACTCGTTGACCATCACCGCAAGGCGTTGGCCACTGTGGGTGAGCAGGTGCCGCAAAACCGTGGTCTTGCCAGCTCCGAGAAAACCGGTGACGACGGTGACCGGAATGCGTTTGGTCATTGAATTCAGGAACGACAGCCGAGGCTGTCTCTGGTTGAGATACCTGTAACGGCATTGACCCCATCGGCCCTTGCGCAGAGGGCTTTCTGTTGGGGAAGGTCCATCACCGCGTTGGTGAAGTCGGTGCCTTCAATCTCAGCGTCAGCAAAACGGCTTTGCATCAGCATCGCGTTGGTGAAATTCGCATTGCGCAGGTCAGCCCCATCGAAACGGCTGGCGAAGCCGACCACATCGGACAGGTCTGCACCGCGAAGATCGGCTCCCTGAAGCTGTGAGGTGTTGATCACTGCACCTCGCAGATCGGTATCGCTGAGATTCACCTCGCGAAGATCTGCCTTGAGAAACTCCTTCTCCTTCAGATCGAGGCCGTGCATATCAGCCGTAATTTCCTGAACGGCTCGCTGCCCCCGAAGTTCAGGAGCGGTGATCGCCTCAGCGGTTCCAGGCCATACCAAGGCGAAGAAACCAACGAGAACCGCCGTGAACAGGGACACCGGGCGAAGAACAAGCTGCATCGGAGCCGGTAACTTGAACAATCACGTTATGGCAGCTGCCGTCGGAACGAGGCGATATGGCGATGAGTCTGCGAGTGGTGGTGCCACCCCATCCCCTGATCGGTCATTGGTTGACGATGTTGCGCCATCGCGACACACCGCCAGCGCTGTACGCCACAGCGATGCAGGAGCTTGGGCGCTGGCTCACCTACGAGGCCCTTCGCGATTGGCTGCCCCATCGAAAGGAACGTGTTCCCACACCTCTCTCCGAGACAGAGGGAACAGTGGTGGAGGCGGGAGTTCCACTCCTGGCCATTCCCACACTCCCTGTCGGTCTTGAGCTCTGGCAGGGAGCCCGCAGTGTGCTGCCGGGAGCGTCGCTCTGTCTCAACGGAGTTCCATCGTCGATCGAAGCCAATGCCGGAGTGATCCTCTTTGTGGATCAAATCGCTGATGGCGAGGCCATTCTCACGCACCTGCGCCAGTTGCAGGAGCTCGGTGTCGACGGCCGTCGTCTGCGTCTGATCACAGCTCTCTGCTCCAGCCCAGGCTTAAAGCGTCTTGGGGAAGAGATCTCTGATCTCACCCTTCACACGGCCTGTATTGATGAAGTGGTCGATGGCGAGGGCCTGATCGACCCAGGTATCGGTGACCCTGTGCGACGTCTGAAGATCAGAAGCTGAGGCCATGACTAGATTTTCATCAAGACGTTGCCAACGATGAGCCAACACCACCCCAGCAGTTCAGGAACATTCGCCACTCTTGTTACCGGGGCCTTGTTTGGTGCCGCGGGGCTCGCTTGGTGGCTGCTGAACGAGGCGGATCGACGCCGACGAGTCAACCACCATCAGGCCATGCTTCATGCCCCTCGAATGCAGGACGGTTCAGAGGTTTTGGAGCCCAGTGGTGGCGGTCTTCTGGAGGAGCGTGTTGAGAAATTAAATGCCGAGATTGCCCGGGTGAGGGCCCAGCTGGAACGGCTCGGATCCGACGACTGAGCGGTCGGTAGGTTGGCGAGATTGCCCAGGCCAATTCCCAGGCTCATGCTTCGTTCCGACGCCGTCACCAAAGGAATTCAGCGCTCACCAAACCGCGCCATGCTGCGTGCCGTCGGCTTTGACGACGATGACTTTGGCAAGCCAATTCTGGGTATTGCCAACGGTTACAGCACGATCACGCCCTGCAACGTCGGGCTCAACGATCTCTCCAAACGAGCTGAAGTTGCTGCCCGTGACGCGGGAGGCATGCCCCAGATGTTCGGAACCATCACCGTCAGCGACGGAATCTCGATGGGAACCGAGGGGATGAAGTATTCCCTCGTCAGCCGTGAAGTGATCGCCGACGCGATCGAAACCGCCTGCAACGGCCAAAGCATGGATGGGGTGCTGGCCGTTGGGGGCTGCGACAAGAACATGCCGGGGGCGATGCTCGCCATGGCCCGAATGAACATCCCAGCGATCTTCGTGTACGGAGGCACGATCAAGCCGGGCAAACTGGGCGGCTGCGATCTCACCGTGGTGAGCGCCTTTGAAGCCGTCGGTCAGCTGACCAACGGCAACATTAATGAAGAGCAGCTGATCGCTGTTGAGAAAAACGCCTGCCCTGGCGCTGGAAGTTGTGGTGGCATGTTCACGGCCAACACCATGAGCGCTGCCATTGAAACGATGGGGCTCAGCTTGCCTTGCAGTTCCACCATGGCTGCTGAGGACCAGGAAAAAGCCGACAGCGCAGCTCGCTCAGCCGAGGTGCTGTTGAAGGCGGTGAAAGCCAATATTCGTCCTCTGGATCTGCTGACCCGGGAAGCCTTCGAGAACGCGATCAGCGTGATCATGGCTGTGGGGGGATCGACCAACTCCGTTCTTCACCTGCTTGCGATAGCTCGCACAGCAGGTGTGACCTTGAGCATCGA
>QCTG01000005.1 GCA_003211235.1 Synechococcus sp. AG-673-B04 | reverse complement strand
CAGGCGGAAGCGAAGTCAGCGATCCGCCTCATGTCTCTAGTTCTTTTATTGAAAAAGAACAGGGACAAGAGGAGGAGCAGATGGCGGCTGTCGCGTTGTTGGGAAAAACACCTGAGGCACCTGAGGCGCTGTCCGTGGGTAGCGGGTTTGACGGCGATCCCGATAATGCGTATTGGGGCATGTGGGATTAACCCAAACCCTTAAACCGCAGTGCACGACTGGGTTTTTTCGCACTGTTAAAGCGCCAAATTTTCCAGGCAAAAAAATCTGATGCTCTCTTCACGTGACCTAGACCGCCTCAAGGCTCGTACTAAAGCGTTGAGGCAGCAAGCCGAAGCGCCATTCATCAGCATTGATGTCTGGCACGAGGGTGAGGAGCCGCCAGAGCAGAAGCCATGGCAGCTTCGGATCATGATCGAGTCGCGTGATGACGGCCCTTAATGGGCGCCATTCATGCGCTCAACATGACGGCATCAGTTTTCGCCTGTTCAGGCACTTCTAGGTAGGCCGAAATTTGATTCAGCGAGGCGTGACCACTTATCGACTGAAGATTCCGTAATGGAACACCAGCCTGATGAGCAGATGTAAGAAACGACCTCCGGAATCCGTGCGTGCTGAAGCCCTTTAAGTCCAATTCTTCGCAAGCCTTCCGCAGGGCATGATCGAATCCACGACGAGTGAGATGCTCGCCAGGATTTCTACCCGGGAAGACCCACGCATCTGGGTCATCTTTTGGATTTACCAGTTGCTTCCAAGCTGAAAGCTCTTTGGCAAGAGTTGGATCTAATGGGACAGAACGCGTCTGTCGTTTTCCTTTGGTCGTTGGTTTGATATAGACGATCGAGGTCGGAGTGACGTACTTCCACCGGAGAGCAAGACCTTCGCTGACCCGAGCTGCTGTTTTCCTCAGCAGTGTTGCCAAGACACGATGCGGTCCGGACAGCTGGTCATGCACCTGGTCGAGTTCATCACTCGTCAGGACTCTCGATCGGTTGAATCGATCGATTTTCACTATTCGTTGTTGTCGAGGTGCAGATCGGACCCAGTCAGAGACTGTGATGTCCTCATTCGGATGGTAGAGGACAAGATCTGTACTTAGACAGCAACGCAATCAATAAGGCAGACAGCATCTCTGATGAATAATCGCAATCGTGATGACACTTTCTGTCTTCGCTAATAGTGATTAATTGTCTGGTTAGCCATCAGCAATATTGTTATCAGTAAGTCCAATAGTAGGGGCAGGGTTGCAAGTTTTGCTTATGCAATCGCCACGCCGGGAACTTGCTTAGACAGCATAGATGCAATGTTTTTGTTGTTTTTTCGGAGGAATCGAGGCACTCTGTGCCAAGACGAACATCACGTAACGACTGATATTGCTATCAACAGCACATACATCCTCCATCATCAATGTCAGAAGAACAACTCAAAGCCTTTGTAGAGAAGGTCAAAGCTGACACCAGCCTTCAGGAAAAGATCAAAGCAGCAGCCTCCCCAGAAGCTGCTATCGAAATCGCTAAAGAAGCTGGGTTTTTAATTACCGCAGAAGATATTCAATCAATGCAATCGTCAACGGTAGAATTGTCAGACGAGGAGCTGGAAGGCGCAGCTGGAGGGCGAGCACCTGTTGGGGTGACTGGTTGGGTAGGGTGCGGAGCTGCAGCGGGTAGGGTGGAGGACGACTGGTTGATTTACTAGTGGAGTTAATTTAAGAGTCAGCAAGCCTACGCCCTCATCAAACCCCCTGCATTGACAGGGGCTTTTTATTTCTTCAACAGTCTGACTAATCCCACAAATCAGCCTCCAATACCTGGCACAATTCACACTTCACCCCGTCGCAATCGCGGGGAATAGTAATCGTCAAGTACTACAAAAGAGAGAATTGAAAGCCATGGTGAAGGGGTTTTGTCCATGGCTGCCAACTGATGCGTCCCTGACGAAGCACCATAGACATAATGATATAAAACACCCTAAAATAAAGGTAGGTTCTTGTTACTGTTCTTGGACAGCGAGTATCCCACCAAGGAAGAATGGAGTCTTATCGGCCGCTGTAATCGTGCTGCTGAGATGCTGTTCCCGTACAGCGCTCGTCAGGCTGAAGCTTGGAGTATATGGGCTTTCAAGCAATACCAAACGACTGGCAAAACGCCTGAACGCCTACGGCTGATGTGCCAGCAATAGTCAGTACGCCAGCAGCGGTACCTAGCTTCCACCACATGCCTTTGACTTTCTCTTGAAGTACTCCTTTCACTTTTTCAAGTGTGGAATCTTTCAAATCAACAATGGGGTGTTGATAAGTCTTTAGGTCGAAGCGTTGACCAAGCAACCCTTCGTTGAACCGCTTTTTCAATTCGTTGTACCGCTTTAGTACACCCTTTGGTTTGGTGTCGAAGTGACGGCCATTAACTCGATTGAATCGGATTTTGTCTTGTCGCTCAGACTCCATCTCTTTAGCTTTGGGCTGCAGGTCAGCCATCTCCATGAACACTCCGTAATACGCAGTTGCTTGAGCAAATGCATTGCTCTCCTGCTGATACATCGTTTTGATTTCAGCAATCTGCGCTTTGCTTAGCTTGAACCATTCACGTCCGGAATACTTGGTTGAGTGATACCTGTCGTATTTGTCATGCAGAGCAGTCTCTACAGCAAAGACTTCATCCCTACTACCTACATCCATGGTTTCAAGGATGAACGCATTAGGAACATCGTAATCACGTTTGATCTGCTCAAGACGTTGAACTGGGTCAACGGAAATACCAATCTTGTAAATTCCGTCGTCGTTGCCTGATGCGACCAAATAGAGGAAATTCATTTCTTCAGTACGTTTGGACATAATGTATTTGTCTAGATATAAGTTCCACATCCCTCATTCGAGGGATCTTCATCACCCTTAAGAGCCCCCGGTAGGGGGCAGATCCTCACAAGCTGGCAAGTAGCTTCATGCCACGCTTAAATTGTGCACTGTTGTAGTTGAAGTCTGTGCAATTAGAGTTCATTGCCAGCGACAGTACAGATGCTGCGTTCATGACCTGAGGGTCAGAGAGATAAACAGTAGACTCAGGCTTTGCCTGCCGATAAATCTCAGTTTTCCGTATCTGATATGACAGCGGCCAGTTATTTACTCGGGCACTACATAGTGACTGAGCAAGAAAGCCAGCTGCCATCTCTTTGCGATCCTGCACTGTTCCAGCAACAGCAGGCAGCAAGGAACTAAGAGTAAGAGCACAGCCAAGAGCGAGAGCAGAGAGTTTATTCATGATAAATAATGATTTACGTGATAAGTAAGAACCCCGGCGAGGGGGCAATCTTTTGAATTAATCGTCTGAATGAATAACTCTAATAGCGTTGCCATATAGAGCTAAGCATGCAGCGATGAGAATTAGGTTGATCATTTAGGTATTGTGGTTTTGAAGTTGAGTATTCCAGTGAATAGAACTTTTAGACGTTCTTTCCATGGAACTTTGGCAAAGACAAAGCGAGTATTGTTGTGACCAGCAACTCCAGGAATTCCGTGTGCTTCAAACTTGTGTCTAGCAAGGACTAGGTATGACCAAGCATGAGCACCAGGATTGAAATCACAATGAGAACATTCAAATTCCCTTTTTACTGGATCAGGAAAGTGTCGATTGACAGCATCATCGATTGCGTGATACAGGTCATCGAGCTCAGATATATCTGAGGAAAAGTAGTCACGGAGTTCAACGCTGATGTCCTCCATCACACGCATTCTTTGTGTTGCAAAATAAGAGCTCATTTGTTTAACTTCAATTTTGCGTAGTCTCTTGCTTGATCAATGCCTCGTTTGGCCAGCAGAGGAGTTGCAGCCAAGCCCAGCAAAGTGTTGAGAGCGCCTTGCTTGTTTTCAGGCATGTTCGGTGTTGCCATTGCAAATACAACACTCAAGGCAAAGTTGCCCAGTATGCAGTGAAGAAGCGGGGTGTAGGTGTTCCGCTGGCTTCCGTAAATCAATGGGTAGATCGGCAACATGTGTGCAAGTGCACGACCCCAGCCAGTATCTTCTTGGCGAAGTTCCCAGCCTTTGATTTGGTTAGGTGTTGCTGTGTTGGTTGGATTGATAGTAGTCATGAGTTAATTGGTGGATGAATTAATAGTCGTTGATTGGTTTGATTAAAGCTTCCCCTAAATGGGGGATTAGGTTCACCTGCATCAAGAAAATTTCTTGACTAGTCTTCGGAAGAAGTCAGAGGTGAACGTCTGACTACCTGCTTGACGAGCCACAACTTCATCGCCTTGAATTGCAACGAGTGTGGGGGTAGCTTGAACTCCGCTTTCTTTGGCGAAGTCCGTCCACTCACCGCAGCACTTGGAGTCCGTGATAGTGATCACGTCTTCCCACCCCTCAACTTTTGAGAGCTGACCCTTTACGTATTGGCAAGGGCGGCAGCCGTCTTGAACGAATAGATGAATCTGTGGTTTGTTCATTTGTGGTTTGGGATAAGTAATCAGATAGTCGTTGATTGGTTTGATTAACGCTTCCCCTAAATGGGGGATTAGGTTCACCTTCAGCGGTTACCTATGCATTGCATGACTGCTTTTGTCCGATGCCACTCGTGATCGTCTTTTGTCTTCTCATATACTGAGTTCGAATCAGTCATGCGGCTGATGCAGGTATTGATGCTGCGAGCTTGAATTCGCTGTTGTGCACCTAGTACTGTCTGACCTGCGAGTAACAGGAGGACAGCGGCATAAAGGTGAATGCTTTTAGGAACGTTCATGGTTCAGAAATCAAATGGCTTTTCGTTGGCGATCACGATGAACGAGAACACCCAAGCGAAGATGACAACGAATGGAATTATGTGTTTGATGTAGATGTTTCTGTGAATAGTTTCTGCTAGTGGGGCGATATACACATCACTCGAATGGGGGATTATTTGTTCTAATAATTCCCTCATATAGGTGAGGCACCTTTCAGCCGGAAGGACGATAGTGTGTGTGATCACGAGGTGATAGCCTCACGCTTTGCAGAAATAGATGAAAAAAGCCATGACAGCAATTATCACTTCAGGAGCATTTGGTTTTCTTACGCTCATGATGCAGTTGCCATCTTTTGCAATTGATGCTGTTCGGATCAGTTTTTCTGCTAGTTCTTACTGTAGTGGATATGCCGGGAAAAGTAACAATTTTATTATCAATCTTTCTAAGGGGCAAGATTTAACTGTTGGAGTTAAAAACAATTAGCCTATTCGGGTTTTAGGTCCGTCGGGGAACGTCATTCCCTTCAAGCAAAAATCTTCCCACCTTGCTGAATGGCGAATCACTGAGAATGCAGACTATAAAATTCAATTGCTTGGAGACGGCTGGACACTCTTGGACATTTGTGCAATCGATACTCCAGATCAACCAGTATTTGATCCCGCGCTTGGAGCATAAGTTCTGTCGGTAAGCCTGATGCCTATTGGCTGCAAGCAATACAAACCCTTCGGGGAAAAGCAGGGGGCGAAGGTGTCGCCATCCATCTCCCGGCAAGAAATCATGATCCACTTCAATTGTCAAAAATGAAGCAATCCAATCTACTTTCCGATTTCGTTCAATTCATTATCGGTGGCTGCTTTTTTGCTGCTGGTGTGTTTCTCCTCTCCAATCAAGTCATGGTACGAGCACCCATGGCAATCGGCGGTGCAATTAGATCTGGTTATGGAAGAGGTTGGGGAGCAGGATTTGCATTCCCATGGGGCAGTCCAGGGATGGGGCTGTTACTGCTTCCGCTTGGCATAGGGTTATGCATGGCGTTTGCTGATGTTTATGCAAGGTGGTCAAAGCTTCTGATCTGGGGCTCGCTATCCGCACTTCTTATGGGAGTGCTTAACAGCATCAGGATGTCGTTCGTGCTGACGACTCTTTGGATGCTTTGCGTTTATGTGGGAATGATTGGTATTGGTGGAGGACTCATGTTCAAGGGGTTGAAGGGAGCTGGAGACGATCAACCTCAAAGCCCTCAGTCGCCACAGCCATCAAGTGCAGACAACGCTGATGTACTTGAGGAGCTTGCTGAGCTAAGGGCAAAAGTTGACCGCATGAATCAAGCCTGTGTCGCTATCCATCTCCCGATAAAACTTCACATACATCTCACCCCATTAGTAATGGTAGGGTTTTTTATCAAGACGATTGATCCCTTATTGGTGTTGAGAGGATGCCTACGTGCTGAGCCGAATGCAAGCAATGAATACTACTAAACATCTCTTTATTTTTTTGGAAACAATAAATAGAATAAATGCTAAACCTTCACAATAGATTCACAACTCTTGCTGAAGAGCGATCTAGAAAGACGATATGGAGTGATTGACCGTATGGAAACTAAAACGAGAAAAGCTGAAGTTGCTCGCAAAATCATTGAAACAGGTGAGAGCCTGTTGAATGTTGTTTGGAGTAAGGCTGATGAGCGAAGGGCAGCATCACTGGAAATCATTGCTCGTACTGCTTACACCGCAGAAGAGAGTGCTTGCCATTATCTGGAAACAATTGGATTAGATCGGGAAGGCAACATCAGAGAGACGTTGGAACTGGCTCGTTACCAGGACACAAACGAACAAACACACGAAGATATCTTTGCCAGAGACCTCAATGGATTGAAGAACTGGGGTGACAGGTTCTTGGCACGTCACATTGCTGTCATCATCTACTGGGCATTCGCCATCACAACCCTTATCGATCACGAGCTTGCTGCTCTGTTGGGTGAAGCAGTGGAAGTGGAAGCAGTGAAGACGTACAGAAGAATGCTGGTTGAGCAGTCAGATGAATGGTTGAACCAACCTGCTGTTCCCACCGCTGTTCATTATTGGAACAAGCCAAACAACATGTGGAAGGTAAGAGGTGATAACCAACCAGTGTCAATGAGAGATGTCGTTGAATCCATCGTCAGAGACGAAGCAGACCACGTCCATGCCAACTCCCAGAAGGCAGTTGCATTTTGAATTTCCCCACAAGAAGGAAAGACTTGGGCTTTTGGAGAAGTAGCTCTGATTGGTGCGTAGCTCCGCAAGAAAGTTTGTGCTAGTTGCTGTCATCACTGTCACTGCTATGTGGCAGGCCAGAATTTCTTGATCAGGTGGTGGGTGACTGTGATCAAGAAAGTGTCTCAAGCAGCGATCTTCATGGCTGTCGGCACTTCTTGTTCGCTGCCAATCCACGGGTGGGGCAGGGTGGTGGCGTATATCTCTTCAGCTGCACAGCGGGCTTTGGTTTGCAGTGGGCTGAAACAACCATTAAACCTGTCCTGCTCAGGAGTAAGCCCAAGTTCTGTAAATGCTGATTCCTACTTCTGTGCGCAATCCACAGGACCTTGATCGAGCAGCAGCGACAGAAGCAGATGGCTCAGATTAGAGAGTATTTGGCTGAGCTTGAGGAATGCACGGAACCAAACGTGATCGACGTTTATGGCCTCACCTTTCCGATGCCATACCCAACCAAAGCGAGAGCCTGACAGGTTGGGTTGAAGACACTTTGGCATCCATCCTTACACAGAGGAGCGATGCAAAGCCATGAAATTACGGCTGAAATATCGCGCGATTTAGAAGGGTGTCAGATAGCGATACCGGTGATGATGTATTCGTCCGGAGTACTCGCCTAAATCCATGACGGAACAATCTCTGTTTTTTCGCGCTCCTGAATGTTGTCAAACAACTCGAATAAAAAACGCTGTATCATCTCGATGGCTTCAAAAGCAAGATTGACCCTGAAATGGTTATGAATAAGGTTAGGATTCCCAACAGTATTGGATACACGGGTTGAAGGTTCAGAAGACCAAAATCTCCGGTGTGGATTTTGAGCAACCAGAAAGCATCGATATCTTGTTGCAATAGCAAGGTGTAGAGAGAACCTGTGCTAGCTGTGATTAACAAAGGAAGCGCGGCAATCGGTACCAGCCAACGGTGAAGCTTCCGTGCATTCCTTCCAACCTGGCGTCGTCTCATTGCTTGCGAAGTTGCTGGTGGAGTTCCCTCTCATCGGAGCAAGGCATCCACTTTCCATTATTTTGATGAATGGTCGTGCAACCGATTTCCTTCGCACGGTCTGTGGCATCACTTTGCGTGGCATAAATCCCTCTGCCATGAGCACAAACGGAAGCACCTGCCATGAACAGGCAACTCGTAACGATGCCGAACAGTTGGCATCTCATCTGGCGAGTTAGTCGTCTCATCGGCCTTCGCCGTATTAATCCCATCAACTTAGGGGAAGCTGGCCGGGACTGTTTAGTCCCTGCGGATTAATCGCATGTCACATGGTGATCTGGACATCAACACAACTGTTGTAACGGTGCGTTTTTACCGCCTGGGGAATCAGCAGAAAAACCATGGCAAGAAGGTTGAAACCCTGTTTGTGCAAGTCAACTGAACTGGTAATAGTTTGACGGAAGAAGATCTCCTAAAATTTTGTCGGCGTGCAAGATTTTCCACTCACCATTGTCCCAGGTAACGAGGTAGTACTCCTCAGAGATTTGGCGGTAATTAAGTTAATTCATTTAGCAACATTAACATATGTAAAGGCGCGTCTTGGTTTCGCCTGATACTCGGAAGGTTTACAGAGGTTGCTTGTCCTGGACAGGCCTCGAGCAAGTCCGGACGCTGAAGAAAGACTTGCTAACTAGTTGAAGCGCACCATCGGATAGGGCTGATTTGAGGTCTTTGATGCAGGGATTGATTGCGCGTTTGCTTGCGCAAGTGAGTGATCAATTCAGCAATCCATGCACTGATGCCGTAACTCCATTGGCGCTGCTGATCTCACCCCGATCAATAGGTGTCCAACTAGCGGGGACTGTCTCATTTCGCATGTTCGGTCCAATGGCGGGTTTCACCGTCACGGGCAGATCAGCTGGCTGGCGATGGTTGTTTCATCTTCAACGCAAACTCAAATGTCTACCGAAGTTCGTAACTGGGACATCGTCGCCAAAGCGATGGAAGCAGCTGGTGCCACATCAAGTCAGATGTATGTCCGCGCCAAAGCATTGGCACTCGGCAAGCTCGACCCCATGCCCACAAGCTCCCCTGAAGCCCCGTACAGCATTTCAGCAGTAGCCGGCTGATCACTGCAGATCAAAGCCTCACGTCTGTGAGGCACACCCACACAATCAAAGACATGACAACTTCAACTCAAGCTCAATTCGGTTTCAGCAACCGTTGCGAGGAGCTGAACAAACAGCTTGCGATGTATCGCGCCTTTGATGACAGGGATGGGATGGCAGCCGTGAACCGCGAGCTGCAGATGGACGCATACGCTTGCCCGGTCAAGAACTGACCCAGTTAGATCCACGTGACCCCGTCCGATCGGGTTGGGCAACAGACCATCGCCATCCCGATCAAAAACTCTCCATCAATCCGCCACCGGAGAAACCGGGCCGCGAGGGCTGGTTGGTGAATAGACAGCAGCAGCTGGTTTGTCAGTTCAAGCCAGATGCACCATCAGCACACGGTCAGTGGGTGGCTGCAAGGACTTACAGCTGGATTCCGCCGCGGTTGCCGGTACCGCAGATCCGAAGGCGAATGCTTCGCCACAACGCTGTTGATGCCTGGCAAAAGATATTGAAGACCAGGTGGCAGCGAATCGCACCACCGGTGCGCTGATCACCGGTTGAGGGATTCAAAGCCCTGAGATCAGGCAGAACAATCAATCGATTGAGGGATGCGTAATTCACTAATCAATTACATACTTAACCCATGAATCGTATTCCCTCCATCACTACCGCCGTTCTCGCTATTAGCGCTGCGACAGCTACAGCGGAGGCTGCACTTACAACGAATTCACTGGCTCCAAGTCTTGATACTGACCCGAAGGAGAACTCAATGACCTCCAAAATTCTTGTTCAATACGGTTCGCTTCGATCCAACTCTGTCAGTCACAAACTGGCACTAGAGGTTCAAAGGTTTCTGACACAGTTTGGAGTTGATGCTATCGTGGTTGATCCAAATCTTCCTCTTTATGATGAGGAGCTTCGTGATGATCCTAAAGTTCAAGAATACTTGAATCAAGTTGATTGGGCTAGTGGATTCGTTTGGATCTCTCCTGAGCTTCACGGAACTGTCTCCGCAGTCATGAAGAATCAGGTGGACTGGATGCAACTTTCTGTCGGAGCTGTTCGTCCTACTCAAGGTAAAACACTGGCGGTAATGCAGGTTGAAGGAGGATCCCAATCTTTCAATACTGTGAACCTCATGAGGCAGATGGGTCGCTGGATGAGAATGTTCACTATTCCGAATCAGTCCTCTATTCCTAAAGCTTATCAAGAGTTCACTGAGGATGGTCGACTTAAGGATTCAGCTTTCCGTAATCGTGTTATCGATGTTGCCGAAGAGTTGGTCAAGTTCACTGAGATCCTCAAGGATAAAGTTGACTTCCTAGCCGATCGTCACTCTGAGCGCGTTGAGTCTGGTGAAGAATTGGCTGAGCGTATGAATCTCAAGGAGGCGTTCTGACGAATAATTTACTCAAGAAATATCTTCTTTATAATTTGAGATCGCTGACAGTTGGTACCGGATTAAACGCACTGATTGTTGGAATACTTATGTCTAACGGGTATTCCTACTTGCAATCAGTTCCAGTGGGTGCATTCACTGCTATTAACATTTCATTCTTTGCTGATAGGATGATCTTCGGCGAAAAGGAAAAAGAGAATAAGTTTGTTATCCCCATCAGCGCATCCGTGCCATCAACTGATTCGTCAGCATCATCACCAGCACGTCTTGCAGTTGCAGTTAAAGGGGGTCACCTAAATCAGCCGACTCGGGCAAGCGTTCCAATTCGCCCCGCACCCTGCTGAGTATTCGCAAATTGGCGCTACTGCGAAGCCGTGGTTTGTCTCTAGTTCCGTCAGAAAATCCGAAACCGCATTGATGAATTCCGGCTTGCCGCTGAATGAATCCCACACTGTTGAGCAGTGATCAGCTATTCAGTGCCTTCATCACGGAGGCAATACATGCCGTACCAACACAGGTGAACGCATCAGGCTGGCTTGTATCGATACGCCAGAGTTACGTGGCAAACGTGCTAATCCCAATCCAGCCATTGCTGCACGGGATTACCTGAGAAGCCTTGTCGTTGGCCGTTAAGTGGGCATAAGGCGTATCACCAAAGATCGCTATGACCGCACCGTGGCCGAGTTGTTTGTTGACGTGACGAACGTGCAACAGCAGTTGGTCTCCAGTGGTCATGCCGAGATTTATTAGAAGTACGCCAGCCAATGAGCGTGGACTAGCTGACAGGCGCTGGCTGCGTTTGCTGGTTAAACTATTCCCACGCCTGGTTACCGCCCCAACCCACAGGACCACCCTCAAAAGCTTGGTGGTGAGGAATGGTTGGTTAACCATCAACAGTAACTGGTTTCTAAGTTCAGGCCTGACGCACCATCAGCCCATGGACAGTGAGTGCCAGTGAGGACTTGCAGTTGGATGGACAGGCTGACCACATTGCGTTGAACTGTCACACAGCGCTTATGGAGATACGACCAACGTATTGATCTATTTGCCCCAACCTTACAAGATGTTAGTTAGTGAAAAACCTTGTTCCAAGCAATTCATTCAACCAAAAGGAATGACTTTTGACTTTGGATCATTCAAAGGCATCAATGCCTTTTGAACACAGTCGGCATTAACCCAATGAATGACTCCCTTGTCTATATCAGCGACCTGGAAGAGTAACGGCGCCTTGGGATCACGAGCACTTCCTTCTACGCAGATCATTTCACCCATCCACCATGCATCAGGATTGTCGTCCATTCGCTCAGGCTCATCCCAAACAATAACGATGTCGCCAGCTGTAGCTTTTTGAAAAGCGGGCTGAATTTTTGGCTGCTTAATAATGCAACGGTCAACGCTCATGGCAAACTCGTCCCGTTACATATGATCTACTTATTAGTCGCGCCAGAGGCAATGAGAATTTATTCTGATTCCTTTATTCGAATCACCGGCTTAATTTCGCAGGGCAGTTAGTTGACTGCAGTGACTCAAGTGGTACGTCATCTTCCACTAGTAGTTACAAATACTTAGCATTGGTTTAAGACTGCCGATGCTTTTTTGTGCTTAGTCGTCATAGTTGCTGGCATTCAGTACAAACGCAGCAAAGTAGTTTCATGTAGCGGAGTGGTATCCCGCTGCACTCTTCACGCACGGGTCTGCGCGTGCGGCGACTGTTGTCCGCTTTTTTGTGGCTGCGCAATCACCCGCAATCTCCTTTCTTTAGAGCATTGAGTTGTATTGCGTTCTTAAGCAATATCCAGAAGTTGTTAAGCCGATTTCATAAATTTGCGTAAAGTCGGCGACTATCAACCACTAGATCGTAAAGGTGCTAAATGTTCAGTTTTACAATTTCCTTTAGACTCTTGGGAGTGCTGGTTCTTGGCTCAGCCTTTTTTTCAATGGCACAAAACAAGAGAGATGCTGCTCTGCTGGGCGGAACGTTTCTATTCGGACTGGGAGCAATCGAACTTGTCTTGAGGTTTGGAGCCCTTTAGACTAAGTACTTGTTTTCGCAGTGAGTCCTTGCTTAAGCGGGCCAGGTTTTTTTTTATTGTTTGATACCGGCTAGTCCCCGCAAGGGCGATTATCCCTGTGTTGAGTAAGGCAAAAGAGTTAAACCAGAGAAAAGCCATTTAGGCGATATGGAGTTGCACCAAACAGCGGAATTCATAGAGGCGTCATTGGCGACCTATCAGGACTCGCACAGGCTGAATGGAATCTCAGAACTAATGGCCCTGGCTGATTACTGCACAAAGCACAACTTGGAAACTGAGTTGATTTCAAAGGAAAAGCACGACTCCTTCATTGACCCAGAAAATGCTCTTGGCGATTGGGTTCTCCGTCGAAAAGGTGGAACAAGGCTAAAGATCACATCTGAATCAGGAGAAGTGATCTTTACTCTTCGGATCGAAGACAACATTTGGAAAGGTTATGCAGATCATGTTGCTGACTGGCAGACATTCGCTGATAACTCAAAAGCTTTATTGTGGGTCTCATCTTAAAAGTCAATGAGTTAAGGCCCAGCGCCTCAAGCTCTTGACAACCGCTTACAGTGACGAAGGCTGGTTATTTTTGACACTTCACTGCTGCTGGAGAGAAGGGTTCTAATTGGGCGATGACAAACTGATCAAGGTGTTTCACTGATTAACATCCTTTATTTAAGCTTGACGCCGAAACTGTTACCGCTGCCATCGCTAATATTTAAATGAGTTAGCAGGCAACTGGTCACACACTTTTTATCATTCAATTCACATTCCGTGAGACATAAAAAATAATCCTCAGGAGCATCCCAAGGCTCTAAAACCAATCCTTGATTGGATTCATTATGGAACTCATTCATCACTGACTCCCAACTGCGTGATCTGTACGCCTGCTGGATCAGGAAGTCAATTTTTTTGTGTCAGAGAATAAACTACCAAGTACATTTGCTCATCAGTCTGGACATTTGAATTAACCAATTCATTGGTCGTGTCCTACATCGGGGCCAGCCGGGATGCACCTTCTGGACTTGGTTCCATGGCCCATACCGTCTGCGGCTATGGGAGAAGGCTGCTGCTGAAGCGCCTGGGCTGATGGAGACCCATGTGTTCTGGGACTGGGTGCGGCTGCAACCGCTCCAACGTCGAGAACTGCTGGGGTTATTGCTTGCCGTGAAGGTGCAGCTCTCAATTCAAGAGGCGCTGTGATGGCAGCACGACGACGACAACGCAAGCCACCAAAAGGGCAGCTTGAGGATGACTTGCTCAAGAACGCCAGATGGTCAGGGCTACGGGAACAGAAGCGGTTGCAGTCGTTGCATCACACCGCTGCGGTCAACAAACTCGCAGAAGCTGAATGCCGATCATTGGTGGTCGGTGGTTATGGCGAACTGGTCGATTACACCGATTGGCTGGAGCGGTACCGGCAGAAATAGAGCGGCACACTGATCTGGTGCGCAACGCCTGTGGATGTGGGAAGACCATCTGACGATCGCGAGATGCTGTGGCTGCATCGCCCAGCTCGATCTGCAGAGTGGAATTGTGCTGATGGCAGCGGGGCTTCACCTGCTCCAGCGGGATTTAATCCTGGAGTCCGTTCGGGTGGATTTAGAGCAAACCCCCGCCGCGTCTTCTGTTTTGCTCTAGGTCTTGCTCTATTCTGCCTTTTTGCTTTTGCCAGAAGCGTTGTGGAAACTATGGTTTGAAGGATGCGAGTGGCTGCATGACATGCAGGGGGTCAGGAGTTCGAGTCTCCTTGGCTCCACTTGAATCTCACTCATTTTTTCAAGTGGGTGAGTCTGATTTTTGAGTCTGATTGCTGCTGTGAGTCTGATTGTCTCCAGCAAGGACGGATCACCACATGTGGTGGTGGGATAGCTGCTTGAACCCATTTGCCACAGCATGTAGGGTATTGATGTCGATGATCGGCCCTCGTTTTGACCGGAACGAGAGAGAATCTTTTATCGGTGTCCCACAAGGACAGGTCGAAGCAAACACCTGAACTTCATGGGTCGCCGTAATCGGTCACATTTTCAAAAGAGTGGCTACGTCCCCAAAAAGGACTACCGGCTCAAGCCGATTTCTTCGCAAAGCTGGATTGTGCTGATAAATTTCTCGGACATACCCAAACAGAACTAAACACTAGAAACATCTTAAATCTATTGTTGCTGCATGGATTAACAGGTTTCGATGTTTGTTCGCAAGGAATACAGTCTCGTCGCGCTGGCTGAGGCTATGAAGCGTGGTAGTGATCAGCGCAAAGCACGTTTTTTAATGCAGTCTGAGCGGAATGACGTTGCTCAAAAAAATTAGGCAACTAGCTGTTCATCAGAACCAGCCAGCTCCTGTCGCAATATCTCTATTTTACGCAAAAGAGGTCCACAATGCAGGCAGCAACTGGGAACTTCAGGAAGAAACTCCTCTCTATAGAGCATCGATCGGTAGATCTCGATTTGTTCCTCCAAAGACGAGTTCACAACACAAAGAAATAATTCAATTGATTTTGGCGAGTTCCTCCGCTGGATGCATCCAAGAAACCGAACAATGTCTGGGATTCAACAATAAAAACTGTTCGGATAGTTACACATCAATCGTTGCACCAGCCTCAAACCTCTCTTGCGGGTACCTAATGTGCGCGGAGAAGGCTCTCACCAGCCTGCAAGCCCCGGCACGACTGACCTGTTGGGCATGTTGATTAAGACCATCCCTCCTGCGATCTATGTTTTGACCTCAAGGACTGATCGGGATCCAGCAGAGTCTCCGAACAGAATCAGTTGCAGGTATTGCTAGTGGAATAAAAAATCTTTAATATTATTGAAAAACACTATTCAAGCTGAGGTGGCATCATGACAGAAAAGAAAAAGTTAACTCCTGAGAGGCTGGTGCAAGCCAAAGCCTTCTATGAAAACGGAGTGATCAATAAAGATCAATTTATAGAAATGACACACGGACAATCTAATTTAGAGACAAGTGAAAAAAGTGATCTTCTGCCAAATATCCTTGATTCTGTTAACAAAATTGAGCTGCGATTGAAAAATTTGGAAATTTTGATATCGGAATTAGTAAGAGCAAATGGGACGCAAGAGTAGGCGATCTATTTATGTATACAAAAGCAGGACTCATTGCAGCTTAGAAATGCAAATGAATCTTGTAAATAGTTTCATGAAACCAGCTTTTATAAAAATTTTTTAAATAGAATTGAATTCTTTGAAAATTTTCTATTCTATGAATAATTGCTAGCGATTCAAGTTATTGCTTAAAGCTATTGCCGTTTTGACTATATCAATTTTATATTTATTATAAATCCTTTCAACCGTGTTTGCAGCAGATATGCTGCTGGCGAATGGTATGAATAAGTCAAGCGAAGGACAGTATGCAAAACAAGTGTCAATTAGTGAATATCCATTCTTTTTAGAAATTTGCTCAGCAAAGATATGTACTAAGTGTATCTTTGGCAAAGTAGTAGAGATGTTGACTGAAACCATTACTTTGCCGCCCAACCATCTGCCATCTAAAAGACCAACAGCAAGCCAGGTTGAAGGAGGTATTTCATGAACGAATTCATTTGTATCCACAATGCTGACCATGTAAAAATTTCACTGAGAGTAATCATGAATCAATATGTGTAAAAGTTGAATCATTTATACTCTGGAGTGTTGAACAACTGAATCATATGAATACCTTGATTATGTCCTGTCAAGTTGTGCTTATGGGTAGCAAGGACTACCGGATCTTTTCATACCTTGCTTTCCCTTTCTTTGAAAAAATTTAATTAATAGAAAAAATTTTATTGATTGACGTTCAAGTCTAATTCAAGGAGAAGGAATTTTCATCCGGGTATTCAGACACTTCTCAGATGAATGTGATTTACCTGATAAATTCTAAATTTAGCAGAGGGATCATGTTACAAGCCCCCGGGAAAGATTCTGAAATATGCATGGAAAATTTTGAAAAAGCAGTATTGATGATGACTGTATCAATTAGTGATTGGATTGAGGCAGAATTAACAGATTCGCAAGCGACCAGAAATGGTGAGCTGCTTATTCATTCAACTGATCATCTGAGACAGTATGGGATAACAGGCGCGCATGTTGCAGGACTTGTTACTCTGTCTGTAGCAAGTCTATGGGCTCAAAATCAAACTAGATTAGGCCATATCGAAGATTTCGACCTTAAGAAACATATGTCTTGGGTAATGCAGTCACCTGCATCAATATCTGCTATCCAAGAAACTTTTAAAATACTAGATGAATCCGATAAGCATGAAGCTGAAAATTTTGTAAGGGGCTCAGAAACTTTTATTAATACTTTTGTGAAATGTATACTTGACAAGTTTTCGCTCAAGCTTGGGAATGTTAATCAGAATTTTGTAGCTAAAAATGATGTTAATCTAAGAGATCTGCAAAAATTTTTTCAAGGATTAGATGAGGCAGGTCTCGCCTACGTAGCCAAAGTTCTAGAGCTTGCTATACCCGCATTAATGAGCAGAGATATATTTGAGAATGATTTTATTGGAAGCTATTCTGATTACTACTCTTGTACCGTAGATCTATTTAATGATATTTTTGAACTGGAATAGCGGGGAAATTCTATGTATAGATTTTCTGCTCAACTATTGCAATTCCGATTCTGTTCTCATTACATTTTTAGAGGCTTGTTTAGAGAGGTGCAGTATGTACCTTTTTGCTCATTATTATTGTTTGTTGCTTTTTGCACATTTTACGCTCTCTCTAGTGCAGTGTATCAATGCCTTTTGGCGGAGTTTGGAGAGATGAGACAAGTCGAAGCAAAGGAATTGTTGGCTAGACGGCAGACAGAAGCTGCATTACTATGTCGAAAAATAAATCTAATGTATTTCAGGCAAAGTTTGGCTAGCAAATCATTCCTAGCAATCTTTTTAGGAATTTCTGCCATGCAGATATATTGTAAGTCTTGTTCGGAATCTTGAGATGTGTACTTTGGGGGTAATATTTAAAATTTATTTAGTTTTAATGTCCTTACACAGAGGTTTAGTCTCAAATGATTTGCTATAACCAAATAAACACCAAACTAGCGATCATGAAAGTGTTGCCCATAGTCAACTTACAATTATTCCCAATTTTAGGAGTAATTTCAACTGGAGCAATTGTGGGAATTGCTCTTCTGCTTGATGCAGGTTTGTCTAATAATGCTCAGCAATCTCAGTACGCAGCGAATCATAATTCGTGCATTTACATGATTTTAAATATGCCCAGCGATAAAAAGCCAGCTGAAGTTAAAATTGCTGGGATTGCTGGAGCTGTGCGTTACTGTAGTGGTGGCAATTAGTTTCTCTATTAGACTTGAAGTATGGCTTATTCAAGTTTTAAAGACGTATCTGTCGCCTTAATAGGATGTCCACGTCATAGTATATGCGCAAAATAGTAACATTCAATGCAAAGGTAGACGACTGATAATTTTCCATTTTTTTAGGTATAGTAACCTTGGATTGTCGAAGTCCATTGGAGGCTTTACGGTAAAATGATATGAACCTCAATATGTGCTTGAAGTACATAAGGTATGCTATTGGAAGCACCCCTTCGCAAGACTGTGGTTTTTATTTCTTGTGCAATACGGGAAACACTTCAGGAAGTTATGTCTGAACCATGAACCATGAACCATGAACCATGAACCATGAACCATGACTTCTATAGGAAACTGCTATTTCTGTAGGTACTTTTTTTTGATCTTAGAAATAATGATCCTGAAACGTTTAGGCGGTGGCTTGCTGGTGGCAAAATCCTAGTCCTTAGTAAGCCAGCAGTGCAAGAACTGATGATTTTGTGGGAAAACCCACTTTTGGCACAGGATGAGGCTGACGGGCTTGTTGGTTGGCACCTGGGAGTAAGCCTCTAGCCATCTTGTTGGTTGTGTAATCTTTTAAGAATCGGTTGGCAGTAATTAATGATTAGACCATCCCCATACCTCTTTATCGCCCCAATCCACAGGGCAACCCTGAAAAGGCTGATGGTGAAGGCTGGCTAGTCAAAGATCAACAGCAACTGGTTTGCCAGTTCAAGCCTGATTAGCTATCAGCACACGGTCAGTGTGTGGCTATAAGGACATTTCACTTGACACCGCCAAAGCAACCATTAACGCAAACACGTCTAAGGATGCTTCGCCATAACGCGGTTGAGGTATGGCAAATCATGCTGACTACAGGTTGGGTTAAATGCAGTCCACCAATACGCTGATTAGTAGCTTTTGCGAAAGACGGTTGCGATTACTGAAGCAAGCGAACAGAAGACGAGAGCAATGATGAGAAATGTCACAGGGATAGATCGCCTTAATTCTGTAATGGCTCAGAAGCCTTCAGCAGTGCTGTAATCAACGAGACAGACCATCGGCAAAGGACACATGGAGATCCCAGCACCGGTGCGCTGACCAGGATCGAAGCGGATGGAGATCACATCCAAAGTCGGTATCGATTTACGCTGAATCGATTGGAGTCAATGACGTATTAGAAATGTGTCCCAGTCTTCTGCTTTGGACGGGACGCGGACCCACGTCAGCGTCAAGGCTGGGTCCGTCTGCCTTAGGGGAATCAGCGTCTTCGCTATTTCCATCAAGCTGACTCGTGGATCTGCTTCAGGGCGCTCCGGTTCTAGGTGACAGCGATGCCCCACGGCTGTTTGCAAAAACACACCACGACTGAAGCAGTTGTGTTGAAATTTCTTAGACGCTCTTTTCGAGATGACTGAGACAACTATTCTTGACTTCAGGCTCAGCAATACGTTTGAGGAATATTACACCTACATGAATGCGCCTGAGCAGCAGGCAATGTTTGATGAGATGGGAGTGAAGACCTTCTACATCGGAGCCTGCAAGGACGACCCAGGTAGAGCAACAGTGATATTTCAGGGACCTGAAAACATCCTCTATGACATCTTTATGAATCCAGAAACCAAGCCCGTTGTTGAGGCTTCTGGCCATATCTACGACGGCACAGTTGTTACCCGTTGGCTTGCTTGAACCAGATAGGATATATCTCCATTACAGGTGCACAGATCCCAGGTCTTTAGTGATTCGCTGCTGCAGCCTTTCAAGGTTATCAGATCCAAGATTTCACGACCAGCAGTTGAAGAATACAAAACCCTGAAAAATTAATTAAATCAATCGATCTTGGCAGGTGTCTGATAGTAATGCCTGCAACAGTGTGTTCACTAGGTGATGGCTTCATACATTATCTAATTCAACCACTGAGTTGAATCTTGTTCATCCATATTCCTATTTAAACGCCATAGCATAAATATTGAGGTGTTTGTGCTTCTTCGGAGTTTTCGAAGCACAGTGCTTTCCTTGGCACCCAAAAAGCTGGATCCGTGTGCAAAGGATCTATGTGGACCTTGACTAATCCATCCCTCACAGGTTCCCCTCCTGGATGTACGTTGTCTGTCTACATAATGATCAGTATGAACAACACGATCTTTTATTAAATGAGAAGGTTAATTGGTATTGGTAATTGAAGATGGAAGCAGTCGACCTTTTCCCCCGTTCAATAATAAAGGGACAGCTTTTACCAGAATTGCTTGATGACTTACTCAAGCTGAGTCGAAGTGTTCTCGCAAACCCTGATGCTAGTCCTGACGCATCAAGCAAGTTGGCAGGACAGTTAAGCCAACAAAGAGAACTACGGATGGATCACCCAAGTGTCCAGTCGCTATTAAATGAGTACTTATTGCCGGGATGTGAACATTGGATTCGACATGTAATTGATCGGCAACCTTTACAAGGCAAAGGTCCTTGGGCCCCAGCTCGATATAAATTGCAAGTAATAGATTTGTGGTTAAATTGCCAGAGGTCAGGCGACTACAATCCAATTCATAATCACGGCGGAAGTTTTTCAGGGGTGATTTTCATAAAGGTCCCCCCGCAGATAGACGGCAATAGTTTTGATGGACAGTTATGCCTTCATGGTCCAGAAGAATGGCAGATCCAGAGTTTTCGAACTGGAATGGTGGAATATCTTTTGCCTGTTCCTGGTGATTTCTATATCTTTCCGGCTTGGCAGACTCATTCGGTAATGCCTTTTCGGGGCGAGAATGAGCGTTGGTCTCTTGCCTTTAATGCTATTGCTATTCCAAACCACCCTTCTATAAGGCAAAGAGGACAAAATGTTTCATTGTCAAGTTCAAGGCCAAGAGCAAGTGGCTTTTAAGTATTTTCTTTGCTTTAATATACCTTTTGTGAAACTCTGTCTAGCGTAATCAATTTCCGACTAGTATATTTCTCCTCTGTCAAGTGGTTCATAGTTGACTAGAAAAGGTTCTAAGGAGTAGTGGTCATCACTACCTCATAGAAACAAATATTGTTTAATGGTAGACCTCTAAGAAGGCCGCAATTTTGTAATGCGCTCAACTTATATATGCCTTTGTTTGTTGCGTTAGTGAACCATAATCGTTGCCAAATGTCTAATTTGTTCGGTGTTGTGAGGGTTTTAATTTTGATTTCAGTGATTTTTAATGCTCGGCCAAGCAGAGTCGCCAAGCACAGAGGTTCTGCCGCACCCACGACAGCAGCTTGATGTCCAAAGGTGCACTTCAGTCGTTAATGCGCTGATCGCGGCATTGACGACTCAACAACTACCGAATATCAAGATCAATACGAGTTATTTGAAAGCACTGAGTCTGAGGTATGAAAACTCTTCTATGTATTGCAGCAATTCTTTCGATCACGTTCCCTATAGCTTGCTCCAGCTTTCAAGCCTTTTGATTGTCTGAACACCTTCTAGACTATTTGAACCTGGCCTTGTCCAGGTTGGAATAGTTTTAATATCTGCCTCTTTGCATTGCTTTACCTGTAAAGGATATTTGTCTGGCATGCCACATTCCACATAATTGAGTTTTCTACCTGCTTCTTTGCCGAAAAGTCTCAATTGTTCTTTGCAAGCTGGGCACCAGTGAGCACCAAAAAACTTTGCTCCAGCTGTGCTCAGTAGATCTGCAACTTTGATTGATTGTGGTGTGGATTCTGAATTGGGCTCAGTAATTGGTTTGTTCCATGGTTCAGCTGAAACTTTTACTTCTAAAATAAGTGTAAAAGATGATATCAATGTCATATATTTAACCCTCTTTAGTATGCTCATGATTTTCAGCGCTGCTCGGGATTCTTTTTGATAACACATATCCTACTGCTTCTGCATGTTCTGCAGGGCTTCAATATATTTCTCCTGTTCTCCTCGATAATCTTATGCTACCTTTCTTTTATTTTTCATACTTTTACCCATTGCACAAATGGATACCCATCAACAGTTCGAGATTTATTTTTTGTCATGCTCCTGAGTCTGTCAATCCTGAATTTATGGGTGGAACTATCTAGCTCAGTTCTTTATGCAGCCTAATCCTCTTTGGTTTGTTTTGTAGATATTAAGATAGCGATTTCTTTTGTACTTGATTGTGGGCTCCATTGTTAGTTGGTTAGTCAAAATGTACGGATCGCAGGGAAGCTATAACAAAGTACTGACATATTTTGTTAGAAGCCTGCATTAAAATTTTTGGCGACTCGTAAATTCTTGCTTATTTCTCCTATGCGATTTTTCGTTCTGTAATTGTTTCCTTTATAACAGTAGAGCAGTGCGATTTTAGGTAAGTTTAAAATAATTTATTGGTTTCAAATGTCTTACTGGGAAGAACAGCGAAAGAGCCTTAATCTTTTTACTGTATACGAGGTTTCACCGGCACAACAGCTTCAAACGATTAGATGGCTTAAAATGAGATCAGATATCCTCCTTTCGCATAATCTTGGATTTGAAGCCGAATCCGTTATTCAAGAGTTTGAAGATTATAAAGACACTTGTTAATGAGCATAAGCGAATGGCTAGAATGTCTCGGTTGGGCAGGAATGATAACAGTGATATTTATGCTTCTTTGGAGTTTAGCGCTTCCGATAAATAACTTGCTTATTGTTTTTTCTATACAGTTGCTGTTCTTTTAAGGCACTTCTTGGGTGGTGTCGTAAAAGGTTTTAGGCAAAGTAGATTTTTTTAATTCTTTATATAAAGAAAAGATCAGTTTTCTTTTGATGGAGGTGATTAGTCGTTCGATTCGTTGATTCACTTAGTCAGCGTGGTTAAGTGATGCCTATTCATAAACAATAGATATCAACGTCTAAATTTAAAAAAGGAATGCAAAGCAATGCTTTGGCTTTACCATCCTATTCCATTTCATTATTTCCTGCTGTTAAGAATGCAGTTTGCCCGCTACTAGGTAGTCGGTCTTTTTGCTGACGCCCCCGCTCACCTTTCCACCGGCTCCCTCAATCAGATCTCTTGCAATTGTCTGGAACACACAAAGCCATCCGCCTCATCCCTGTTGCGGAAGCGACGCCAGTGAGTGAGCCTTCCTCGTTAGGCCCGGCACCACGAGAGAGCAAGCCTTCACTTCTTTGGGAGTGAGCTCTTTTTTATTTGATTATGAAATAATGCCTACTGATGCCTGAGCTCAAGATTCCTAGTTTGAGCTTGATATCTTTTGTGTTGCTGCATCAATGGATTTTTCTTTTGGTCGCCAACCCCCACACCGATAGTGTCAAGCCATAAAAAAGCCTGCCGTAAGCAGCAGGCCGGATGATGGGGGGATTTAATGTATAGCCGTTTTCACGCCAGGGATAGGGTTCCTCGTGATACGCCAAATAATAGCGACCATCTCTTGATCATTTGGAAATGCAAATGAGGATCAAGCACCATATATGTGCTCTTTGATGTACTCTCTATTTAACAAGACACTACAAAGTGTTTTGGCCGGATGATGGGGATTAGTCGGCGTAACTAAACCGCCCTTTTGGGGGCGGTTTTTTTGGTCGGTGCGAACAATAAAAAAACCCTGACCTGGACAAGTCAGGGCATGAGTCCCCTCAAACTCAGCGATTGCTTAGATGCCCCCGAATCTCAAGACAACTTCGATTGCTCCAAGACCTACCAAAAATGTGCCTCCTAGCAGGAAGGCGTCTTTTGTTGTCTGTGCCATTGGAAAAAGGGCTGACCCCAGAATCAAAGCCAAAAGAAATCTATAGGAAATCTGTAGCCCTAACATTTAGAAGCCTTACGATCTGACCATCATCTCACGCTGTTGTTACGCAAGTTCATGAAATAGGCTTAATAACCTACTTTTGCCGGAGAGATTCGCAATATAACTAAATACTCTGGGTAAATGAAAAGCCCTGCTTCAGCAGGGCCAGTAGTCATCGTGCGTAGGAAGCGCCTCTGTAGACGAATAGTGGTCTCGTAACTGCAGATGCGGCCAGTGATGCTTCCAGCCGTTGTACTAAAGCCTCGGTTTTCGCGGCTTCACGGCAACGTACGAAAGTAGTTCCGTTGTAATAGAGAGAAGTCATCGAACTGACTTACTTGGCGTAAGAATTGCCACGGAAGGTCAGTGTTGCGTGCACTTGTGCAGGAGCTGCTGAAGTGTGCGCTTTGTAAGCCTTTCCTCGGTACTGAAGTTCAACAACAGGTTGAACCAAAGGCAGCTTGGATCCGATGTCGTAGCTGCTGCCGCGATAGGTCAGGGTCATTTTGATTCTCAGAAATCCAGGTCCCCGTTCCATGGCCTGGCTTGTCTGCGCCTCCCGAGAAGAGAGGTGAACGTTGTTCGTAGCTGTTGCTACAAGATCATTATAGAAGCTATTGCAAGTACTTTGTCGTTTGTCATGATACAAAATATCGCAATGATTTACGTCTGAGGAAACGCTTGTCACGCCAAACGTTTTAAGGCAACTTTTTTTAGGGAGATGCCACTACGCAACTTGCTTTATGCCGTCGTTTATTGTCCGGAACCTGCAAAAGTGTGAGGAGTCAGGTTGCCTTCCCCGACCTATTTCCAGACAAGCGGAGCCACCAGCCTCAGGGACTCCGCCGCACCTACGACAACTGCTCGACGCCCACAGGTGCACTTCAGTCGTAACTGTCCTGATCGCGGCATTGACGACTCAATCACTACCGAATATCACAAATGTCACGCCACAACTGGGTCACCGCTTGCAGCCCTGTCTCTGCAAGGCAATCACGGTTTGAAGAACCCGATAGTCACTAGCTTGATTTGCAGGATAGTTAGAATCGATGGGGCGAGTCAAATAACTGGCAACAGTTACAACGACTAGGGCAGATTGCAAAGACTGATTGACATCTAGGCTCCTTCGCGCACAGAAACTTGCGGAGGTTTGCGCAGCGCCCTGTTCACCTAGGCATCGGTTTTGAAAGTTTTTTCTTTTGGAATAATAGAACTAATTGGAAAGAATTAGAACCGATTGGAACGTATTAGAAAAAAATTAGTCAATTGACTTTTTTGGTTTTTAGTTGACTTCTGCGAGTGACTGAATTGCAGCGTCTACCGCTGCTTCTGTCCCAGCTTCATCTATCCACTGCCCGTAATAGCGGATGTGTGTTTTAAGCGAATGGCGCATGAGATCCGCTGTGTCTCTTAGGGGTATGGGTTTCGGGTAATACTTAGCTGCTCGCCAAGCAAAGCCATGGCGCAGGCTGTATGGCTTCAAGCCTGAGATTTCTTCCCTAAGGACTTCATTCCAGAATGGATGTCGATCGAGATACTGCCCGAAAGCTGCCCCGCACTCCTTGAAATTTTTAGCGTTTCGGATGCTGGTTGGGAGCTTCAATAGTCCGCTGCGCCATAGCTGCACCAATCGTTCACCTTCTCCCGGGAGCTCTTTCAAATTGAGTGTGCGCGCAGTTTGAGGTTTTTTTGGTGTTGCTGCTGTTCCGCTTCGTGTTTCCGACCTTGAGCTTGCCGTCTTCCAAAGACAGCACCATCAGCTCAGCAGGACGTAATCCGTAGAAGGCAACAAGGCCTACTGCTAGCCGAAGCTCAGGGTTGCCTTCAAGGCTGTTCAGAAGCCTCAGTAATTGCTCCGGCTTGACTGGTGGTGTTTGTTCCTTTGCTGTGATTCTTTGACCAACGAGAAGGGCCACTTCCTCATCATCAGGGGGCAGCCAAAGCTTGTCTGCGGCGCATTTTTTTACTGCAAAGTTCAGGAAGCGACAAACATCAAGCAGGTTGCGCTTACGGCCTGAGGAGCCTGGTTCGATCTTGCTCAGATGCTTTTCGGTGTAGATTCGCAGGAGAGTTCCAGCATCATGAGCAGCGCCAGAGCGAGCAGTAATGAGGTTAACAGCACGTTTGATCCGATATGCCTCGTTGGTGTTGTAGTTGGACTCTTTGACCTTCCCAGAGTCAACGCGCACGCTGCGGTATCGCTCCGACACCTCCTTCCAGTTGTTGGATTCATCCGTTAGCTCAGGACTATCAGAGATCAGTTGGTAGGCGTCAGCTAAGCCAATGTTCTGCTCGGCCATTTTTTCCCGCAGCTTTCTCACGAGTGCGGTGACTGCATCGCTGCTACTTGGAGTGAAGGGCAATGAAGTGGCAATAGATGGACGTCTTGCTGAACGCCTTGTGCCTTCGATCTTTTGGATTTTGAAGCGTCCGTACTGATCTTCCAGCACCCAATCAGGACCATTACTGCGTCGAACAACAGAGCGCAGATCCTTCAGCCATTGAGCCGCCTTCGCCATAACTCCCTTCTGCTTTTGCAGGTGGTCAGAGCTTGGCGGTGATAAGTGTGTTTTGCAAGTGTGTTTTCTGCCCTTAAGTGCCCCAGCATTCTGTCGCAAGCTATGTGGGCTTCCTTGAAACCCTCAAGTGTCGCTGGGTTTAATCTAGTTGTCGCAAGAGTTCTCGGTGAGCAGGAAAACTGCATGGCATGCAGGGGGTCAGGAGTTCGAGTCACCTTGGCTCCATTTATAAAATGACAGTCCTCGGCTTTTCAGTTGACTGATCCTTAAAAGGTTTATTGATCCCGAATGCAAAACAATACTTGTGAAACGATAAAATGTACTTATTTGTGGTGCTGATATTGTATTGGTTGTCTCCCGTTTGATGTTGATTTCGATAGCTCTCCTGAGTAGTGTGAGTTTAATTCATTCGATGACGGTGCCAGCTTCTATGGATAAGGGTCAAGATGGCTTAAGCGCTTGCATATTGTTTGGCGAGAATTTTGTTCTTAATTACAGCAGTTGAATTAATTTTTCGGTTCATACTGAGGAATGCTCCAGGTGCCATTGAAATACTCTTGCGTGGGAGCATAGATGCGAATAACTGCGCTCCAGCCCGGAAATATATTTAGAAAGTTGCTTTGCTCTTCAGAGCCTCCAAGATTGATAACGTATTCGTCGTCTTGATTTTTTTTCTGCGAATGCACTGTTCACATTAAAATTTTTTCCTGTAGCAAATCCTTTCTCGTCGTAGACGGTAACAGACCAAAAAGAGCCTGTCTCTATGGGTACATTTTTCATGATTAATTTCTGAGGATTTGTCGCGTTAACAATGTCTGGCATAGGATAAATAGCGCCTTCTTTAGGCAAGCCCCCCCCAGCCAATCGCCACTCCAAAATTTCGCATTTCAGGACTGATCTCACCTTTTTTGCCGAAAATCATATCGGAGGTAATTCCTTCTGGCTCCCTCCTTTTATTGTATTCAGAACGCAGAGAAAGTATTTCCTTCCTGTCGAAATTAGTTTCTTTTTCAAAGATGCCCTTGCTGTCTTGAAGCAAGCGAATCATGTCTTGAGCTTCTCCTGCTGCTTTGAGATCGTTCTTGTCTTGCATATTCACTTGTGTTCTTACGATCGCAAAGGCATACCGACTGCCAGTCAGCTTTTGATTTAACTCGTAATTTCCAGGTTTATCGCTGACGAGAGGAATCCAATGTTCGTCACTGACTATTTCAAGGATTTGGAATCTATCAATATCTGGCAGCACGATGGTTGCTGGTGAACTCAAATCCAGAACAGCAAATGAATAAAGCGTATCAAAGTTGGCCCGTAGAATGGTTCGGTCTGCTGGGTTCATGGCTTCTTTGTTGTGCATAATTACCCCAATTCCATTGCTGCATGTATGCGTAGATATTTTTTCAACATAGTCGTTTAAAATATCAACAGTCTCTGCCTTGGCATAATTTTTCTTGGTTACAGCCTCAGCAGCAACATTCGAAGAGGTTTGAATTCCAGGTGCAGGGCATGCATCAGTAGATTGATTGGCGTGAGCCTTGGCTTCGAATGTCGTGAGTGCAAGCGCGAGAATGGCGCAAGAAGCTAAATAGTTCTTGATCATAACTTTCTGAGCTATTAAGTAATTTTAATGTCTCCTTCTGTGAGTGCCAAGGCATTGTTGGTGTGTCTAACTATTTTGGGTTCAATGGTGGGTTTTGATCAAGATTACAGTGATGCAGAGGGCTTATTGGTTCTGATGGTTTCTGGGTGTTCGCGAAACAAGCAATAACTTTAACTTGGTGTTAAGCAGTTTGCTTCTCTATATACCCTGTATATTTTGCTATTTTGTCTTACTTAGAACGATCTTCTGTTTGAGTAAAATCTAAAATCGCTTGGGAACTATGCAGATTAACTGTTCGGTAAATGCTAGCTTAAGCGAATCGACTTAATTGCCAATGGCTTCGGAAAAATACGTCAAGAGTATGCAGGAAATGCGTACACATTTTGGAGACGCTGCCGATAATTGGATTAAAGCCATTCATGATATTTATC
Source organism: Synechococcus sp. AG-673-B04 (assembly GCA_003211235.1). GTDB lineage: Bacteria > Cyanobacteriota > Cyanobacteriia > PCC-6307 > Cyanobiaceae > Parasynechococcus. Next base: position 23,385 of record QCTG01000005.1, on the reverse strand, counting down.
CTGAATTTGCCAAGGTCAATGTTGAATTTCCTTTTGGCGATCTCTACCGCCGCGATGTCGTTGACGACAAAACCCGCGAGTTATGTCCCGTGGCAGCGCTGACTGTTCAAGGTTTTGCATTGCCTGAGCAGAAAGTTCATGTTATGGGTGCATTGAACACGGGAAGCAGTAAAGCTGAAATTATTGAGATCATTACACAAATGATTGCTTGTTGCGGCTTTCCTGCGGCGACAAATACACTTCATGCCGCCAAGGAAGTCTTTGACCAAATCGAATCTACTGAGTCTGAAAATTAATTGAATTAACTTCCTCTGTCTGATTTTTGGGCTGTGCAAGCAAAGGCCCTCAGCCTATTTGCTAATGATGCTCTTGACCCAGATGAACATTTTTATTCGGATGCTGATTGACCCTCTCGATTCATCAAGTTTAACTCTTCGGGTCGTTCATTCTTCGCCTAGGCAGGTCATCCTCGAGGAGCTTCTTTTTTGTGCAAGGAAATCTGATTGAAGAGATTTGCATCGCAAGAGATTAATCAACAATGCTTAGTCCATTAACCATGAGCTGTCTTCATCCAGCCACCATTCGTTTCCGTCGTTTCTGCGTCTGGCTTTTTTTGGAGTTGAAATAACTTTTGGTGGCAACGAAGGTGGCGCTCGCAATTCTCCTTGAAAATTATGCACCGGTATCTGTTTGCTTCCCCATCCAGCTTTATACGGAATCACGCGTAGACGTATTGGCTCTGCTGCCTGGAGAGGACTTGCTAACAATCCCATACAACAGATCACAGCCAACGTTTTTCGCATGCTTGAACAATCGATGCTGACAGCAACCATGTTTGTGCGCACTTGATACAGAGCCACTGCAGCCCGAGAACGTGGCGTAGCAGCTCAGACACCACATTATCCTTCTTCCCCTCTACTGCACGGCCCAGGTAAACAGTTCAAGCCATATCAATGTTCCCAGTGATGTCATCGCTATCGCCAAAGCCAGCCACTGATCCTTCAGAACGCGAACCATACTTGTGAAGCAACTATCCCAATAAATCGCCTCAGCCACGAAAAGCAAGATCCCATAGAACAAAAGCAATCGATCTTGTAGAGCAGTACCAGCAATCGTCAGTGATCGATAGGATTTCCGCACGTTGTGGATTTGAATATGTCGCCAACGAGATGAAGAGTTTGGATCTTGATTTGACGGTTCCAGTTCAATGCCTGCCAATCAACCGGTAAGAGCACTACAAGTACCTCGTGAATGACCAAAGGTTCATGAAGATCTTTGTCTGGCTTTTGCCGGCAGATTTGTTCTTTAATGGCTTTTCAGCTCATGCTGAAGACAATTATTTCAAAACTTGCAATTATCTAGCTTGATTATTCAGAAAACTCCGTGGTTGGCATACCCACGGCGGAAGCAACCGTGACCCAAACAATGGTTGGTTCATCGCCAGTATTCTCAACAAAGTGAGGCTCATTAGCGCCTTCAACAAACGCCTCCCCTGGCTTGTAAACAGTTTTAACTTCACGTCCATCAGGCTTCAAACGGGTGTTGAGCAATGAACCAGACTCAACACCCTGCACGTAAACCATCATGGGTGCTGGGTGTGCATGAAGTGGGATCTTCCCACCAGCAGGTATTTCGACTCGGTACAGACGCAATTCAGGCTGACCAGCTGGGTACTTGAGAGCTGTTCCATTCAGCGTTTCAGAACTTGTAAAAATCTCCTGAATCACAGGTTTGTCAGAAGTCTCGGGAGTCTCAATTTTTTTGTCTTGGCTGCAGGCAGCGATAGCGAGAGCAAGTGTGCCCAGGGCAATCAGGTGCTTCATTTGCGTCGTGATTCTGCACTTAGTCTGTCTTAAACCGCACTGACGAGCATTTCGGGCTTAACGAGTTGTTCCACCACTGCTGTTGAATTCAACTCACCCTGAAATGGAGACCCCATTGCTGGAGCTGAATCCATCGTTAATGCTGTGACGAATTGTTCTGCGTGATCCTCGAGTCCTTCACCTTCTGCCCTCCTTTGTCATGACGACTCATTGGCCATGAAACGCATTCACGGCCTGACGCAGCGTTGGATACGTCAGTTCGCTCACGTTTTCTACTGGTTCACCCATGTGTCGCATGCGCGCCACGAACTCGCTCTGCCGCCCAGCCAAAACAAGTTGCACTTTCTGGCTTGCCAACCTTTGCTTGAGATCCTTCAACACCACAACACCATTGATGTCAATTTCGCTGATCGGAATCGTATCGATCACAAACCAGCGCAGATCCTCACCTGATGCCTTGGCTGCTTTCAGTGCGCACTGCTTGAAATGGTCGGCGTTGAAGAACACCAGTGGGGCGTTGAATCTGAACAGCACCAGCCCAGGGATCGCTTTGGCTGACGTGTGACGATCAATGGAATGCAGGCCTGGAAGACCTTTTTCTTTGCCGAGTAATTCAACACTGGGCCGGGCCGTGTGTTTCACGAACCGCACGATGGCCAGAGCCACGGCAACAAGAATGCCATTGATCGAGCCGACTGCCACGACACCGGCGCTGGTCACCAGGGACAGGCCGAACTCACGTCGATCCATTCTCCAAAACTGCCGAAGGCTGGAGAAATCCAGCAGCGAAAGTGCAGCCGAAATCAACACAACACCCAGCGCTGCCAGGGGCACGAACTGGAGTGGTCCTGTGAAAAACAACAGCACCACGGCGATCATTGCGGCAGCCACCAGACCTGTGACCTGGGTCTTGCCGCCTGCTGTCACAGCCATGGCAGTGCGGGAGTCAGCTCCGGTCACCACAAAACCTCCGCCCAGAGATGCGGCAATGTTGGCCGCTCCGTAGGCCACAAGCTCGCGGTCGACATCCACGTCGTAGCCGCCGCGTGATGCAAAGCTGCGGGAGGTGATCGTTCCACTGGTGAACAACACCAACGCCAGACCTGCTGCAGAAGCCAGCAGCTTTGAGATGGTCTCTAGTGGCACCATCGGCAGTGATGGCAGTGGAAGACCCGCCGGTACAGGTGCGAGCACCGCTACACCAAGAGACTGCAAATCGAACAGTTTCACCACGATCGCTGACAGCACCAGGACAGCCAGGGCCGCGGGAATCCGCGCTACGAATTTCTTCACCACCAACAGCACAGCCACGCTGAACAGGGTCACCAACACGGTGGGCAGATGGGTGGTTGGCAGCGAAGAGACGATCTCCAGAAGTTTCGGCAAAATCCTGCTGGCGTCGATCTGAAAACCCAGCACCTTGCCGATCTGTCCCAGAAAAATCGACAGGGCGATGCCATTGAGGAATCCCACCAGAATTGGTTTGGATAGGAAATCCGCCATGGCTCCAAGCCGAAAGGCGCTGGCCAGTAAGCACAGCACTCCGGTGAACAGAGTCAGTGCCGTTGCCAGGGATAGATAAAGACTTGGATCACCACCAGCCAAGGGAGCGACAGCCGCAGCAAGAATCGCGCAGCTGGCTGCATCGGGATTCACCATCAGCTGTGGTGAGGTTCCGAAGAGCGCATAGGCCAACAGCGGCCCGATGCTTGCGTATAAGCCAACGGCTGGACTCAGTCCTGCCAGTTCGGCATAAGCAATGGAAACCGGCAGTGCCACTGCAGCAACCGACAAACCAGCAAACAGGTCGCGACTGAAATCATTTCCAAAGCGATAGTTGCGTAATGCCGCCAGTCCCGGCATAAAGGAAGTAGGGCTGGCCATTCACTGAAAACCCACTTCCAACATAATGGGGTTGCGACAACCCGTGTGCCGTATGAGAAGGCGAGTTTGGTTGTACGCCGCAACACCCCATGGAGAAAGTCCTGCAACAACGAGAGCTGGCATGCACGGTCTTGGTCGAGGCGCACTGGCTGGTCTGATTGATGACTGCTTCGCGGTCAGGTGGTCTGGCTGGCCAAAATGTGTTCACTTGATTTTTTACCAATGTTTCGCATCTCAGCCCTCCTCTGCGCAGCGTTTCTGATTTCTGCACCCGCTTTCGCTGGTGGTTGCTCTGGAAGCAAGAATGCTTCTACGTCTGAGTCCACTGAGCAGAAGATGGACGTCGAGTCCTGATCAACACTTCTTATTAGGGGGTGAACTGCTTGGTGAGCAGCTGCTCGATGCAATTCATGCCGTCTCACCCCTGACGACGGCGAATGCCTCCGATGACGCGATGAAAGCCCCATACATTTTTAGAGGGCTTTTTTTATGAGCAACTTTGGCTGCCAAACTGTTCCGGACACAATTTTGCAACCAAAAACTGAACGCCTTATTTCCTGGAATGCGTATTTATGCTTAGTGACGCATTCCACAGCGATTGAGATTGTTTATCACTTTCACTATTTCGCTCTTCGACGCATGATGGTGAAGTCGTCCTTGGACGGGACAGACGGGCCCGAAAATTTCTCTCTCTTGCCGGGAAGGGCTTGGGGGAGAAAGGCCCATGACGTCACGTCACTCAGTAGCTTTTGTCAGTGGCATTCGCATTTGTGCCCAAGGAAGGTTTATAAATAATTAACCGTCCAAGGTCAGTGAGAGCCCCGACATTGTCGGGGTTTTTGCTTTTTTGAGACTTAGCGAACGGGAATCCTCTTCCAAACGTTTTCCCGATTTCTGGAGAGGGGGCGTGGGTCAGACGTCGAATCCTTATCGCGACAGGATCCCGTTAATCAGGAGTCTTCGCTTCCTTTCGACTCTTCTGGTTCAGTCCGGAGAAATCGCATCCTCTGAGCTGACTCGTATCCAGTCAAATCAGGTTGCTTCTGATCTGTTTTCTTTTCTTCAGGTTTGTGATTCCCCATTAGCAGGGGGTGCATTCCTCTTCGGCTCATGTGTCTAGTCTGTTTATTGGGAACTTGCGTCGTGGTCTAATTTACCCATTCGCGGTTTAATTTTGCCGTATCTCAATTGGAATCGCGATGTATCTGTGGATCGTTGCCATGAAACGTTGATGATCTGGGCATTCGACCAGGTTTCCCCAGATCCATCCTTTTTTTGGTGGCTACTACACATGGATGAAGCTTGAGAGAACATCACCAGTGGTAGTCAGTTGACCTTGTTGCTGCTCACAACAACGAAAGAGGGGCATTCACCCGAGGATGCTGCAAAAGGGTTTCCTTGCAATGGCTTCTAAGTTTTTCCACGTTCATCACGAGTTCCGTGCTGGTCAAGCTCAGCAGTGGTGGGATAGAGCACAAGCAGCAATGTCACCAGGTGGTGGTTGGGATGAGGCAGTCGCCAACAATCTTGAAGCTGGTTTCTTCAACCATGCGTTTTGTCCGATTGGGCCAGAGGGGCCTGCCTATTGCATCTGGGAAGTTCGCGAGGGGATAACCGATGTGGAGTTTCAAGAGTTCATTGATGGTCCCAATGGCGTGAATTTTGGATTGGCAGCCTGGATGAATATCTGTAAGGAGATCAACACTGAGTTGGTCGGTAGCCCCCCTTTCCCCAGAAAGTTTTGAATCAACTAACCAATCAGTGAAATGCCAATAACCTCGACTTCATCGGTCGCGAGGTGACTTTTTGTCAGCAACACACTTCCCCATTGAGCGGGAGCCGGAGATCCGGTTGCGAAGGTCGTTGAGCATCCGCATGGCCGGTTCTGCAAAATGTTTCCTACGATACCAATAGGGCTGAGTGTTAACACTCAGCGCTGGCGTTCGTGATGCATATTTCACACTGGTCTGTAAGCAATTCACCAGCAGGTCTCGGGAATACCGCCATCATTGTGGAGAATTAAGTTTTGTAATGAACATCAAGCTTCAGGCATTGCTCGACCGCTGCAGCAAAGAGGAGCGAGAGGTCATCGAAAGATGGTTCAAAAATTTTCAAGCGATCGAGCTTTCCAAGATGAATGGTATTTCAATTGCAAGAGGCGCTTCAACAACATGTCCTCTTTATCAATAATGGCCTTCAAGTAAGCCTCCTCTCGAGTAATTAGTTGAATAGATTTTTTCCTTAAAATTGAAATTAGTTTATTTGTTGCCATGTATACCTACACTGTCGTAACTTGAATTGTTTTTGTGGGCTCAATTTTTCTCCTCTTCTAATATTTTTTTGATCAGATTTCTTGCGTGTATCCATTGTTCCAGGCAGTAAAGTTTAGATTGGTTGCCACAGACCTGTAACCAAGCAGCTCTCTCTTTAATGGGAAGATTGCGCAATAAAAAATGAAATTTTATTCGTTCATTATCGATTCTATTTTCTTGATCTTCAATCATCAGTTTTCAAGCAGGAACTTCTTGACCTGGTCGTAGCCTCATCCAACGACCTAAATCAAGTGAAAAACTTTCACAGGAACGTACATCCCACTCTATATCGACCGAATCACTTAAATCACTGGCAATTGAGATTGCAATTTTTGGTTTTATTGGATTAAAGTCTGGAGTTAACGATAGATGCGCCGCTTGATGCTGTTTTTCGACTGCGTGGTACGCATTGCATCGATCTACCCATCGACAATCAGTACATATGCACACATAATCAATGCATCTGTCAATATCCTAGCCTGAATACAGGCATGAACAATCAAAAAATCACTTTGTTAGGTTTAATTTGCTGCAATTGTCATTTAAAATGTTTGTCTTGCATTGAGCTCAGAATCCATTACATCGTTCAAGTATTCCAATTAGAATGAACCTTGTCATAAAGTCGACGCTGTCGAGTCGATGTAATCAGAGATTCAAGGCATAATTCATATCCATAGTAAGGATTGATCAATACTTTCCTTGCAGCGTCTACAATCCATTCTATAAAATTAGATTCTCCAATGCTCGGGAGTTTGATTGTTTCGGTATAGTTTTTCCATCGAGATTGCATGAACTCTGGGATGACTACTTTGTAATCTTTAACTTGGATTAGAAGAAATTGCTCCAATAACCAGCAATCTTTTAAAACGATATTATCCTGCCTGCTTGTTATCATTTCGTCCAGCGAAGTGGTGTATCTGATTCGACCTATCTCCTGGTTAAAGCTGATTTTACTTTTCTCGGTTGATTTGCAATATCCTAGAGTTACAAAGCCGTGATAATTTGCCAAATCAGCGATGTATAGGTAAGATGGAGAGTCACCATCGTCGATATTATTATTCAACCAATTAATGATTGATGGCTCTGGCATGTCTAGTTAATTAATATTTTTATGATTACATATGATTTTTCATTTTGCTGTAAAAAGCGATTCAGTCAGTGGTGCCAAAAGTTTTACGGACCACAACGCTTCAAGGGAATTATTATGTAGGTAGGATTGTAAAAAAACTTGGATAACGATATATCAGGAAGATTCTATTTCGCAAATTATAACTAAGTTTAGTTTGTAGCGTGTGCGCATCTAGTTATCGTTCATTCACAATTGAAAAACAAAAAGATTGATTTTGTAGGTCTTCAAGTAAAATAAATTGCTGCAAACTCTAGTGTATTGGCTAAAAAACTATAGATGCATCGCATTACATGTATTTTGACGTATTACCAGATGAGAGCACGGATTCAATATGGGATAAGATAATTGTAACAATTGGGCCTAAACTTGCCGAGAGAGCTTGCCCCAACGCCTCGACATTTATAAGCATAAGTGACGGCTTGGAGTGTAATATAAGGAATGCAAAAGGAGATGTTTTGGGGAATTGTTATTCAGAAAATAATAGAATGGATGGAAGGCGTTGGACAATCAAGTGGATTGGCATTGCAGGATGAAGACATGTTGATGTTTGCGAGCAGTACTTTTTGATTGTTTTCGATCTTTGAATCGTTTTTGCTGTGCTTGATCGAGTTGTCTAATGATTGATGATCAGTCCGATGATTTGCCATTAAAATATCCTAAATGTTAGGGTTTGATTATCCTTTGGCCTTCTTCATTGCAAGGGATGTGGTTTTGTGATCGCGAAATGTCGCTGAATTTCCTATAGGGGTCCGTTCTTGTCCATGCAGGTAATATATAATTTTCACGTTTGGTTTGTTGTTTATCATGCTTTCGACAGGCCTATTGCCTTGAGTAGTATGTTTACCCTTTTCATTGCTCATGTCTTCCTAATCAGATTTAGATCATTTCAGCGAATTTGAAAAGATAGTATCCACCCAACCCAGCAGGTGGCAGATCAAGTTAAATGAAATATATCAATCTGAACCTGATGTGGCTGTTGCTGCTTGCACACTTATTTCATCCATGGATGATTTAAACCTTGAACCCGAGCAAACGGCGGACTTCCTGAAAAGGCTAAATAACATTGTTTAGCATGACGATCCTTGGCCTTAATTGTGCAAGCGCATCATCCTTCTTCTTCTGAGATATTCTTTTTGTGTTTGCATATGTCCCCTAGGTGCGATATTTGATGCCGACAACTTCTTGCCTTTTTATTGCCCATAATCTCTTCCAAGACTTCTTTGTTGTGAAGATGATTAACTGAATTGGATTTTTACCGATATTAAAGTGGTTGTCTCTCTGGCCATCATCATCTGTTTGAAGCAGAGTCGTTATGCCAGCTGATTATGGGGTTCAATCTAAAATCTCCCCAGTGCTTGTATGGTTGATGGGGCGGGACCACCGAAGAGCACTGGCGTGGGTCGCTGCTTGAAAGAAAAACTTTAACGCGTACTTCTCAAAACACTGTCAACTGATCGATCTTGATTTCGCATCAAGACAGGCTAATTTGTTGACGATACGATGACTCGCTATTGTGGATTCCTCTAGAAGCAAAAACCATGCAAGACAGCTTCCAGCATTATCTGTCCGCAATCCTTGAATCATCTGACGATGACAATGGCGGGGACGTGTTGGAGCTTACCTTTGACCTTCAAAGACTCAATATCAATAATCTTGAGGATTTTCAGCTTAGGGAGAGTGAGTCTGAAGTCCAGGAACTGATTCAAGAGTATCGTGATCGCTAAAAGGTTATGACCTTCCGGCTCACTATTGGTTTTGTAAGTGTACATAGCCAAGAATCTCTTATGAATATTATTGTTTGACTCTTGCGATTCGGAGTCTGCTTAGGGATGTGATTTGCAGTCTTGCAAAGTTGCAATTGACTGGGTAATTCTTTAGCTGCTTGATGCTTTTTGAATCCATTTTAAAGCTTGGCTTTCATTAAAAATGGAGGTCAGCACTCTTGCAGCCGTAATCTCAGGCATTTCCTTCTGATGCTTGATTTTTACCAGCCCATCTTTTGAGCCTGGTCTCCCTGCTCCCTTTGTCTGTTATTCGAATCGGCATGCATTGTGAACACTCCTGTGGCAATGACCACGCCACAAGCCGCTCTAATCAGCCATTTGGTTGCTGGATCCATGACCTGACGATCTAATTGATGCAAATTTGACTGCTTTGAGCTGACGCTTGATGTCTGACTTGTCAATCTTCTGATCGAACTGCTTCATGGACATCTGCGCCTTTTGACTACCGAGTGTCGCCGTTGTTCTAGTCCCTTTGGAGTAACGATCACCCCCTTCGGTCTCACCCAGCCCGTTTTATCCATTACCTTCCGCATCGAGATGTTGCTGATAGCCTAAACAAAGCCAGCAGAGAGCTTGGCAAACAATGGAAGACATTGGTCTCATAGCCTCGGAACAATGTGAGTGACTCGCTCAGGATTAATCCAGGAGATGACTCCTGAATCCACTTCGGCCACTTGAAATAAAAGAGGGGTATTGGTGTCGTGGGAAGCCTTGTTCACTTCAAGAACGTCCGCCATGTACCACGCTTGATTACCCGGGTTCGACACGATAACTGTCATGCCTGCCTTGACATGCAGGAACACTGGATCGTGCTTAGTAAGGGTTAGCAAGTTCGATTCGTCAACAGGCATGCCATACCATTTCGTTCAGCTGCATGACTCAAGGTGTTGTTCAGAGTTGATGGGACGATCTTGAAACCAGACCTTGACTGCATCCGCACGAATCAGCCGTCTTCGTGTCGCGGATGAGACTCTCCGCAGTTAATCGCTTTGATTCAGTTACAAATGTGATCCGTCAAACTCCTCCGCTGGCTGGTAGGGCTACTGCACAACTGTCTCCATCGGCTTTGCAGCACCGTTCCATTGGGTTGTTCGGGATCAGTTCACTGCTGGGTTGTGGACTTGCCCAATTTGGCGCGATGAGATGGAGCCTCAATAAAATTTTGTGACCACCAATCGCACGTTCATGTTGATCGACTCTTAAATTTTTTTCAGAGCAACTGCTTCGGATGAGATCTTTAAAGATAAGTTTTCTTCCCACCACCGCCCCCATTCGGGATTGGTTGAGCGTTTATCTGTTACATATGTATCTAACGAAGGGTGAGCCTTGAGCTATAGGTTTGAGTGAGTGAAATTGATTTGATGCCAAGTACTACAGAACCACAAAAACTTGAATTGCTGAGTTACAAGACACCAGAAGGCAAAGAGCTGGTTGCTTTGGCGATTGAAATGGCGGATGACCCGAACGGTGGAGTTCAAGTTCGGGTTTTATCTGATTCCAATGTTGTCACTAGTGTGACTGTGGAACCTCTGCGTCAAAGCAGTTGTTGTGGATAGCGACTCATTCTTGTTATGTTCCCCAGATGCTAATGAAGACTGTCCATTCGCTCTGCGGAATGTTGGTTCAGGCTTACTGTATCTGAGGGGTAATCCTATCTGATTTTTTTGCTGAAATAACTGAATCTGCTTTGTGAGTGATTGTCTCTCGTTCAGACTTGTATGGAGCTCATCATTAAATCATGGGTTCCTGTTGTAATGGTAAGTTGATCTTTTGTGTCTAGGAAGTCTTGTGAATTGCTCTTTTTGAGAAGCATGGATGGCTTGAGTTGTCTTTGACCTGACTCATTTGTTCGATTTATCAGCAGCATTAGCTGTTCCATGGTTTTTGTCTTGAAGCCATGGTGTCTTTGAGCTTCTCTCCCCGGGTTGCTCATCCGATGGAATGAATCTCCCGTCGGAGCTGGACATGATTGGCCTTCAGTTCCGGGCAATGAACTGAGGGCCATATCCGGCTGCAACAATCAGTCGTTCCTGAATGACCAATGAGGTTCATGTTCGCAGGTGACGCGATATGGATGAGCTGATCTGTTACCCTTGAAAATTAAATTGATGAGGCTTTGTTTCTCTAATTAGAAGTTATTTTCTACTTGACTCGCAATCTCAGCTCAAACTCGGCTGTACCCCAGCTTGGAGTTGAAAATTTTGAGCGGGAGCCCAAAAGACTCCATCAGTTGGCGGCAGTCCTCCCCAACAGTGCCGTAGACCTCAATGCTGAATCCAGCGCCGAGCTCAGCATGCTTCTGCAGGTACTCCTGAACTGGAGCGTTGGAAACATGGGCTTTGAAGGCTTCGTCGTTTGCGTAGACCTCTGACCAAACGAATGCTTGTGGATCGCCCGGATCCTGATCGAACGTATGGTGAATCATCCCGGGCTCCGATTTCTGGACAGCGGCATCGGTGATGCGAGCCAGTTCCAGGTATTCATCAACACAACCCGGCTTGACTTGAATGCGTGCCAGAAGGATAAAGGGAGTCGACTTATCGAATGTTGCCATTGGCTGACCTTGATTTGATGAATTTTTGATGACTTATTTATACGTGATTTTAATTGATCGATGGTCTCCAGTGAGTTCAGTCGATCTTCCGCACACCAGCTTTGTGTATTGATGCGTACTGACCGTGCACGGCAGCTTTTCGGTGTTTCATCCTGTCCAGCCTCTGAGCCGTCTGATCTTGTTATCAGCTTCTTTTGGGAGCGCACGCTACTGGACTCTCCAACACACCATTGCTGTCTGGTGGTTGATCATCTCTCCCCATCATTCATAAGGAAGTTGGTGGGGCGTGATTTCTTGAGATTCGTTATTAGAGATAAAGAAGGCTGGCTCGGCATCGCACAAGTGCTTCTCGTGCGCTGTCAACCGAATCTTGATTTGGTCTACTTGAGCCGTCTGGGACGATCAATTCGTTATTCGAATTCAGGTGGACACGAGTCGAAAACCACGATCCTCCTCCTGGAATCGATGCTCGGCAGATGGGGTTCTGTTCTGCATCGAGTTTTCGTTCAAGTAACCAACCATCAACGCGATCCAATGTCTGAAATCCCTGGGCGAGGGCTGACGTTCCGATCAGGATCAGAAGGAATGGTGTTCTTATCAATGATTCACGATTTTAGAGTTATGCCCAGAGAGGCTTTGGACATTTACCAGGTGTTTCTGACCATTCGGTATATTTTTTTATCGGCAAGTTTTTATAAACGCAGTATCGGTAGTAACGCACCTTCCGCTCAAGGAATTCCATCTCCCGTTTGAGTGGTGCCACGTTGTTCGCGTTGACAGACCTGGCTGAGCGGAATCGATAAGCAGCTTCAGCGAGCTCGTATTGAGCTGTCTTGAGTTTGTGCTGTGGAGTTGAGGATTCCCTTGTTTTGCGGAAGAACATGGCGAGGAAGCAACCAGCCGTCACTCAACAATGACATCCCATTGCCCCCTGCCTCGGTTTGTCTTGCTACCTCTTGCTGTCACCTCAGTATCCATGCCGAAGTTTGCTTCGCGAGTTGTATAGGGCATTCGATGGCTCGACCTGGTATGACGCTCGAGGTCCCCTGCTTGTTTGCGTTGAGTTGTGCCATCAATGGACCCCCTCAGGTTGTGGGCCGTCTGGATTCGTTGCTGCTCATGGGTTCCAACGTTGGACGACTCGCCATTGCTTATGCCATTTGTTTCGCGTGGCGGTTAAGATGGCCTTCAGTTCATGCAAATTGGGGATTAAATCAGGGTTATCAATATTCTTGGCTCCTTCTCTATTCATTGGTAATGGGTTGGGCTTTGTTGATGATGTTTGCGTGAATTAAAGCGATTGATCGTCTCAGAGGCGAGGACGCTGAAGGTTCAACAAGGCCTCTCTTTCGCTCCTAATCCTTGATTGGCATGCTGACTTTGTAGATCGTATCCTCCACCGGTTTCCATTGCACAACGTGCATGCGATCGATGTTGTTGCGGTCCAGGCAGTCCCAGATGTTCTCCCCTGACAGAGTGGTCATGGACCAGTGGTCCCCCTGGCTGATCATCTGTTTTCTCACGTGATCTTTCCATTCCGTCCAGTGCATCTGGGGATAGGAAGAGACGTATTTGTTGAGGATGACGACCGTGAAATCCAAGCTGTAATGCACTTTGAATCGGCTGTCACCTTAGGGCCTCCCATCACGGCTCTCATTGCGGCTTAGAGCGCGGTCCGGCAGCGCTTGCAGCACGATACCTTGTTCTTGTGACCATTCGCCAGCGTTAGCAGGTAGGGGTCAACGTCGAATTCATATCCACAACTGCAGGACACATGATATTTAAGTTTTTTTGATTTGTTTAATTGTTTGATCAGCGTAATTTCCCCAAATGTTTGCCCAGGGCGAAATAGTTCAAGTTTCCCGCTTTCTTCTGTGCCTCTTCGTATCTTTGCCTTGACGAGTGAATTGCGCACAGATGTTTCAGTGCCTTTGCCTAGGATTTTTGCGATCTGTGAATAGGATCTCCCTTCGTTGACGTACAGCTTGCAGATCTGAGCAAATTCATTTTCAGTAAAACCAGATTTTTTCCCCATGTTTATGGCCTCACTTTTGTAATTCTAGATCTGCTCAGCGCAGCTCAGCCATCTTGTCCATGCTGGAGCCAACGGTTTCCACCGTGAAACGATCCATCCCGTTGTCGTCTGTTGTGGGTTTAAGGCGAAACAGGTAAGCATTGATCCAGGCTGTGTCCCGGTTGTTCAGTTCATGGCCACGGTCCACGAACCCTTGTTTCTGCTCAAAAAGATAGAGAAGTATCTCAAGCACGTCTTTCTCTGAAAGATTTTCCGGGTCAATCGATGGGAAAGTCTCTCTCACATCCATGCTGGTGATCGAGGCCGAATAATCGAAGTCCTCAGGCATCGGCTTGCTCATCCAACTGGGCTCCCTATCAACGGACCAACGTAGCGATCATGCCCGGTGTGCCTAACCAGATGGAGAACAAGTTCAGCAGCTCAGCTACTGCCTAGCGGTCCAGGATTGCGTTGGTTTGTTGGCTACCGCTTTGCACCGAACTACTTGATAAAAACAGTTTTTCATAGAAATCTCTCCATGTTCAATCAGTGCTGAGATTCACCAGTAACTTTCTCCTCAATCCTCTTTGGGGTTTTCAATATCGCGTCGGATCAGGGCCAACAGATAAGAGGGGGACTTGTAGCGCGTCGGCAGGCAGCGGTTCAGTGTCTCCAGATGCCCCCAGCACACAGTCCGTTCGATGTCTTTGGCGGTTTTGCCCTGCTGGAGCAATCGCCGTAAAGCCTTGCAGTAGAGCGGATATCCCGCTTCCAGTTCCCCGATGGTGAGCTTCGCCTGGGTCATCGGGCAATCCATCTGCATTAACAGACTATTCCTGCGTCGGACCCTGGTACCGACGCAGGTGATGCAGCACACAGCGTCAACCGAGCCAGGCCACACAGTCGATTTCCACACGAGCTCCCTTGGGAAGGGCCGCCACCTGCACGCAGGCCCTCGCAGGGCTCACTCCATCGCCGAAAACGTCTGCATACAGCTGATTAACAGTCTGGAAATCCCCCAGATCCACCAGGAAGACGGTGGTGCGTACCACCTGCGCCGGGGTGGCACCTGCTTCGTTGAGAACGGCCACAAGGTTCTTCAGCACCTGTCGTGTTTCTTCTGCAACGTCGCCATCTCCCACCATTGCTCCGGTTGTTGGGTCCAGGGGAATCTGGCCTGAGCAGTACAGCCATCCGCCTGCAAGGACAGCCTGGTTGTATGGACCGACGGGGGCCGGTGCCGCAGTGGTGGTGATCGCCTTGGCTGGCATGTCGAAGTGGCAGTGCTGGGGCCGATCATCGCCTTCAGCCGTTTTCGCTCTGGTTCAGAGCATGAGCCAGCATCAACCCTCCTTCCAATGATCCTTGTGGTGCCGAAGCCTGGCGATTTCATCAGCTGATCCGGCCCGCAGGAACAGGTTGCTGCAACGTTCTTCTCCAATACTGCTGGGGAGGGTGAGTTCGCCACGGGAGCGCAGTGCGAACACCGCCTCTGCTCGGCGTTGAATCGCCGGGTCTTCCGGTCTCAGTGCGCGGGCCCAGCGCAGATTGTTTTCGGTGTACTCATGGGCGCAACACACCTTGGTGTCTTTAGGCAGGGCGTCGAGCCGTTGCAGAGCTCGGTGCATATCGTTTGCAGTGCCTTCGAACAGACGCCCACAGCCGCCTGAAAAGAGTGTGTCGCCGCAGAACAGCACAGGACCAGGGTCCTGATCGGTCTCGGCATCCACGACAAATGCGATGTGATGAGCTGTGTGAGCAGCCACTCCCAGCACTTCAAAGCTGTGCTCCATCAGCGTGATCCTGTCGCCATCGCTCACGGAGATGGTCTGGAAGGGAATGCGCTTTCGATCGGCAGCAGACGCCACCACATCAGCTTCCGGCCAGATTTTCAGAAGCCCCGGAGTCCCACCGATGTGATCTGCATGGTGGTGCGTCTGCAGGACAGCAACCAGCTGCAATTGCTGCTCATTGAGCCATGCCGCCACCGGTTCGCTGGCCGCGGGGTCCACCACCACAGCGTTCTGGCCCCGCACCAGGATCCAGATGATGTTGTCCTGCAGCACTGGAAGCGCATGCAGCGTGGATCGCATCGTTAAAGTCCTGCCTGGTTTCCCGGTCAACGCTGACTCCATGATCACCGTTGCACTGGCAAAGGGTGCCCTTCTCAAAGAATCAGTGGCGCGTTTTGCAGCAGCTGGTCTTGATTTCTCAGCTGTCCTGGACAAAGACAACCGACAGCTGATGTTGCCGACTCCCTGCGGCCGTGCACGGGCGCTGTTGGTGCGGAATGGTGATGTTCCCACCTACGTGGCCTACGGCCAGGCTCAGCTGGGTGTGGTCGGTCATGACGTTTTGAAAGAGCACCAGCTGCCCGTGGCCCAGCTGGTGGATCTGGGTTTTGGAGGCTGCCGGATGGCCGTTGCAGTGAAGTCCAGCAGCGGTTACGAACGCGCTGCTGATCTTCCGCCCCATTGCCGCGTGGCCAGCAAGTTCACCCATTGCGCCCGTGAGTATTTCGATGCCCTTGATCTGCCGGTGGAACTGGTGCATCTCAATGGATCCGTCGAGCTCGGGCCGATCACGGGAATGTCTGAAGCGATTGTCGATCTGGTGGCCACCGGTCGAACGTTGAAGGACAACGGACTGGTGGCCATTGAGACTCTGTTCCAGTCCACGGCCCGACTGGTGGGGCATCCCTTGTCCATGCGTCTGGATGACGGATCTCTGGCCGGGATTGTTGACGCGATGCGGTCAGCCAGTCCGGTTGGAGCGACTGCATGAGCGCTCGCGCTGACTGGAAACGCGTCCGAAGGCTCGGGCGCTATCTGATTCACGACCGGCGCAGGTTGTTGCTCACCCTGGTGATGCTGGTGCCTGTGGCTCTGGCTGGCGCCATCCAGCCGCTGCTTGTTGGCCAGGCGATCAGTGTGCTTCGTGGAGAAGCTAGTTTCCCCTGGCTGGCTGATCTCGGCACAACCGTGGCGATCCGTGTGATTGTCGGGCTGTTGTTGCTGTCCGTGCTGCTTCGCCTGGCGCTGCAGGGGGTGCAGAGTTTCAATATCCAGGCTGTGGGCCAGCGGCTCACCGCTCGTATTCGTGACGACCTGTTCCGACACTCCCTGGCTTTGTCGCTTCGTTTTCACGACGGCATGCCCGTTGGCAAGCTGCTCACCCGCCTCACCAGTGACGTCGATGCGTTAGGGGAAGTTTTTGGCAGCGGTGCTGTTGGTGTTCTCGGTGACCTCGTCACTCTGTTGGTGATCGCCAGCTCGATGCTGTTGATCGAATGGCGCCTGGGGCTGTTGCTCCTGTTCACACAGATTCCGGTGACCTGCTTTGTTCTCTGGCTTCAGAGCCGTTATCGCAGGGTCAACTACACCGTGAGAGAGGAGCTCTCTCAGCTCAATGCCGATTTTCAGGAGAACCTGCAGGGCCTTGAGGTGGTGCAGATGTTCCGACGCGAGGCCGTGAACGGCTTCCGCTTCGCTCGCACCGGTTCGGCTTATCGACGTGCCGTCAACGGCACGATTTTTTACGACAGCAGCATTTCCGCTTTCCTCGAGTGGGTCTCCCTGGGGGCTGTGGCCGTGGTGCTCGCCCTTGGCGGTTATCTGGTGACCAGCGGAGCCATGGGGCTCGGGATCCTCACCACGTTCATTCTTTATTCCCAGCGACTGTTTGATCCTCTCCGTCAGCTGGCGGAACGGTTCACCCAGATCCAAGGCGGTCTCACCGCCGTGGAACGCATAGGAGAACTGCTCGAGCAATCCCTCGAAATCGTGGAGGACTCCACCGCCAGTCCTCTGGAGGGTTCCGGGCTGGGAGAGGTGGTCTTTGAAAACGTGAGTTTCTTCTACCGGTCGGATGAGCCGATTCTGCGCAACCTCTCATTCCGCATTGCCCCCGGGGAGCATGTCGCCCTGGTGGGTCCAACGGGGTCTGGCAAGACCACGGTGATCCGTTTGCTGTGTCGTCTGTACGAGCCCCAGCAGGGTCGGATTCTTCTGGATGGTCGAGACATCCGCTCTATCCCGATCGCCGATCTGCGCCGTCAGCTCGGAGTCGTGCTTCAGGACACCTTTCTGTTCAGCGGAAATGTGGCCGACAATCTGCGTCTGAACGCTCCGATCAGTGATGGAGAGCTGGAGCGCATCTGCCGTGACCTCGGTCTGCAGGATCTGCTGGGGAGACTCCCTGCCGGCCTGGAGACCGAGCTGCGCGAACGGGGCGGCAATTTGTCTTCCGGTGAGCGACAGCTGCTTGCGGTGGCCCGCGTTGCGATTCGCAATCCCACCGTTCTGGTGATGGATGAGGCCACAGCCTTCATGGATCCAGCCACGGAGGCGACTCTGCAGGGCGATCTCGACCGGCTGCTGCAGAAACGAACGGCGGTGGTGATCGCCCATCGGTTGGCCACGGTCGAGGCATCGGACCGGATCCTGGTTCTGCGCCGCGGCGAGTTGATTGAGCAGGGCACCCATCGGGAGCTGAGGGATCAAGGTGGTCTTTATGCCCAGTTGGCCGACCTGCAGGAAAGAGGACTGGCTCGCCTGTGATCACACCAACGTCCCCTCTTCAGATTCCAGAGCCGGCGTTGCTTGAGCAGTACGGCAAACAGGCCCGTTTGTGCGCCACTCCAAACGATCAGATCTCCCTGGTTTTCAGCCAGATCCATCCGTTTGACCTGGTGGAGCTGGAGCAACTGCTGGAAGCTGTTGGCTGGAGTCGACGCCCGGTTCGTCGGGTGCGCAAAGCTCTCACCCACAGCCTTCTGAAGGTTGGTTTGTGGCGCCATGATCCGAGGGTGCCGAGGCTGGTCGGTTTCGCCCGTTGCACCGGTGATGGGGTGTTCGAAGCCACGGTCTGGGATGTCGCTGTGCATCCCCGGTATCAGGGCAATGGGCTTGGTCAACAGATGATGACCTACGTACTCGAGGCGTTGCAGGAGATGGGAACGGAGCGGGTCAGCCTCTTTGCCGATCCTGGCGTTGTGAACTTCTATCAGCGGCAGGGTTGGGAGCTGGAGCCCGAGGGCCATCGATGCGCGTTCTGGTATTCCAGCTGAATCGCCTCAGCTGTTGTAACGCCGCACCAGCAGATCCAGCGCTTCGCCCCGGGCCCAGTCGCGGCGCAGTAGTGCATTGCGCCAGGCCTGGTGCAACACGCCGCGGGTTTCCCATCGACGTGCGCTGGTGGTGATCGCGCAACCGATGCGCTGCATCCGGCTGATTGCTGTGATGCGTTGCACCATGTCGAGGTCCTCCATTAACGGCAGAGGGTTGTACCCCCCTGCTTCCTCCACAAGGCTGCGATGGATCAGCAAACCCTGGTCTCCGTAGGGACGCTGCCCAAGGCTTGAACGCAAGGCCACGCTCCCTTCCAACAGGCGCAACATCAGACGTTCAGCATCGATCCGCAGGTCGAAAAACCATCCACGCCCTTCGCTGCCGTTTTCGAGCAGAACCGCCTTGACGGCTTCGGTCCAGTCATGGCCCAGACGGCTGTCGGCATGGAGGACCAATCGCCAGTCATGGCGGGCGTGGGCCATGCCTTTGATCAGTTGTTGGCCCCGTCCGCGCTCAGGACTGATCAGCACAGATGCTCCGGCAAGGGTGGCCGCTGCGCGGGTGGCATCCACGCTTCCTCCATCCACCACCAGCACCTGCAAGGCGTGGGGCCAGTGCGCCAGATCCGCCAGCAGCAACGACAGTCGCGACGCTTCATTAAGCGTCGGGATCAGCACCGTCAGCCCAGCCATGGCTTCAGATCCTGAAGATGGTCGATGTCGCAGCGGTGCTGCAGCAGAGCGGTGGAACACCCCCCCACCTGAGCAGCCTCCAGGGTGCGCCTGCAAACGGTGGCGTCTCCCCAGGGGATACCGATCAGCGGCCAGAGCTCTGGAAGTCTCATCAGACGCCTGCTGAAGCCGATCAACCAATAGCCCCCGTCGACCGCTGGTCCCAGCACAAGATCGCACCGCTCCAACCGCGTCAGCGCATCGTGCAGGTCGTGGTGACTGAGGTCCGGCAGGTCTGTCCCGATCACGAGGGTGGGCCTCCTCCAGTGCCGTTCCTGCAGCAATTGCCGCTTCAACAAAGCTCCCAGACCTCCCCTCCCCTGGCGCCGAATCCGTTGGATGCCCTGTTGCCTTCCCCAGCGACGGGCCGCTCTGGGCCCTAGCCCGCTGATGGCCAGCACCGGACTGATTCGTCCCCAGTCTTGTTCTTGACGGGCAACGTTCAGCGTGTGGTTGCAGAGCTGGCGCTGCAGCCTGGCACTTCGTTCAGCGCTGGCCGACAGCCCCAGTTGTTCGGCCAGATCTTTGGCCAGTCTTCGCTTGCAACGGCCGCTACCCGGCCAGCGCGCCATCACCACCAGGCCGGCCTCAGGTTGCATCTCAGCGGTCGCGCGGCAGCTCCCGCGGCTGAACCTGAAGCACTTGCTTCAGTCCGTCGCGCTGAACCGTGATCGGCATGGAGCGACCCACCAAGCCCCGGTCCACCGCCAGTTGCACATCGGCAGGGTTGTCCACAGCGGTGTTATTCACCCTGAGAATCAGATCGCACTGCCGGATCCCGCCTGCCTCAGCTGGGCTGCTTTCCAAAACCTCAACCACCACAACGCCATTGGTTTCAGGCAGGTTGCAGCGGCTGCTGTTGGTGTTGATCTCGCGGGCCACTTCGGGGGTGAGTTCGAGCAGGTGCACTCCGATGAAGGGGTGCGAGGCCTGTCCGGTGCGCACGATCTGCTGGGCGATGCGCTTGGTGAGATTGATCGGCACCGCGAAGCTGAGACCAGCCCCGGGGGCTTTACGGATGGCTGTGTTCATGCCGATCACCTGTCCCGTGGCGCTGATCAGCGGACCACCGCTGTTGCCGGGGTTCACCGCCGCATCCGTTTGGATGTAAGGAACCCGCTGGCCCTCGCCGATGTTGGCGTCCGTCCGGCCGACCGCGCTGATGATCCCTGCGGTCACAGTGTTGTTCAGGCCGAAGGGATTGCCGATGGCAATGGCCCACTCCCCTGGCCGCAGCAGGTCGGAATTGCCCAGGCTGGCCACCGGCAGGTTGTCGGCAACCACTTTCACCACGGCTACGTCGGTGAGCGGATCACCGCCGAGAACCTTGCCGTTGAAACGACGCCCATCGGGCAGGGTGACTGCCACCCGATCGGCACCCCGCACCACGTGTTCGTTCGTGAAGATCAAACCGTTGGCACGGGTGATGAAACCGGAGCCCTGACCCTGTTGGCGCTGGGTCGATGGGCCAAGACCCAGCATCCTGCCAAGCGGATTGCTGATTTCCTTCACCGTGTCGATGCGCACCACCGCCGGCCCGACCCGTTCCACGGCACGCACGATCACATTTTCGCCGGGTTGCAGTGGTGCAACGCGGGGCTGATCGTTCACCACCGGAGGCTTGCTCTCCGGCAGCTCAGCATTTCGGCGGCCCAGGTCCGGCATCAGGCTGCAGGACGTCAAGGTTGTGACGATCAGGCTGAGCCCGATCCAACGCTTTGGACGCTGCATCCAGGGGCGATCACGGCTGCAACATTTAAAGCTGCCCGATCCGGATTGCGTGCGTAGATTCAACTTTCAGGAGGATTGCGGCTGTGGTTTTGACGGGCGAGGAGCTCTGGCTGAAGGTCCAGGAAGGCCTGCAGGCCAAGCTCAGCAAGCCCACATTCGAAACCTTCATCCGTCCTACCGGGTGCAGCGGATTTGCCAATGGGGAGCTGCGCCTGCTCGCGCCCAACCCCTTCGCCGGCGTGCGGCTGAGGGAGCAGCTGCTGCCGAGCATCGCGGAGCTGGCCAGTGGCGTCTGCGGTCGTCCGATCCAGGTGGTGGTTCTGGCCGATTCGGCGATGGCGTCTCCCTCAGAGGACTTGGCCGAGCCGCTTCAGCCCATGGCCGCGGATGCGGTTGCCGCTCCGGACCCCGTTGCTTCCGGTGCTCCGCGGCGGGTGCTGCCGGGGCTGAATCCGCGTTATGTATTCGGCCGCTTTGTGGTTGGGCCCAACAGCCGCATGGCCCATGCGGCGGCTCTGGCAGTGGCTGAGGCCCCAGGGCGTGAGTTCAATCCGCTGTTCATCTGCGGCGGAGTGGGCCTGGGCAAAACCCACCTAATGCAGGCCATCGGTCACTACCGCCTGGAGATCGACCCCTCCGCCCGTGTTTCCTACGTCTCCACCGAAACCTTCACCAATGACCTGATCGACAGCATCCGGAAGGACGGCATGAAGGCCTTCCGCGACCGGTATCGGGCCGCTGATCTCCTGCTGGTGGACGACATCCAGTTCATCGAAGGCAAGGAGTACACCCAGGAGGAGTTTTTCCACACCTTCAATTCTCTGCACGAAGCCGGCAAACAGGTGGTGATTGCCAGTGATCGACCCCCCAGTCAGATTCCCCGGCTGCAGCAACGGTTGATCTCACGCTTCCAGATGGGGTTGATTGCGGATATCCAGGCACCGGACCTGGAGACGCGCATGGCGATCCTGCACAAAAAGGCCGAACAGGAGCGCATGGCCTTGCCCCGTGATCTGATCACGTACATCGCTGGGCGGTTCACCTCCAACATCCGTGAGCTTGAGGGAGCGCTCACCCGCGCTGTTGCCTTTGCCTCGATCACCGGTCTGCCGATGACGGTGGAATCGGTGGCGCCGATGCTCGACCCCACCGGCCAGGGGGTGGAGGTCACCCCGCAGCAGGTGATCGACAAGGTCTCCGAGGTGTTTGATGTTTCGGCCGAGGAGATGCGGAGCAGCACCCGTCGTCGTGCGGTCAGCCAGGCCCGTCAGGTGGGGATGTACCTGATGCGTCAGGGTACAGACCTGAGCCTGCCCAGGATCGGGGACACCTTCGGTGGCAAGGACCACACCACCGTGATGTACGCGATCGATCAGGTGGAAAAAAAACTGGCATCAGACCCGCAGCTCGCCGGCCAGGTGCAGAAAGTACGGGACCTGCTCCAGATCGATTCGCGGCGCAAACGCTGATCAGCGGCACTTTTTGCCGTCACCCTTCCATCCCGGCATCCCTGAGGCGGCCTGGGAGCAGACCAGACGTCTGGCGGGAATCAGGGCAGGGTTGAGGTGTCTGGAACTGAACGGGGGCAGGGGTCGACTCCGCAACCAGCTGCCCCAGCGGAACTCGTGGTAAGGAATCTGTCGCTGCGGTTTGATCAGACCCTCCTGTTTCAGCTTCCAGACCAGGCTGCGGTAGGGGTCGTCGTCGAGATCTAGCAGTGACTGGGGCAGCTCCAGCGGTGGGCGGGGGCCATTGCCCCGGCCATCGAACAGATACAGCCAGCCCCGTTGATCGAGCACCTCAAGCACGGCGGCGTGATCGTCGACGTCCAGTTCTGCGATCACATAACCCCAGGTGGTGGATTGGCGATCCAGTTCCAGCAGCGCTCGCAGCCGGTGGTGCCGATCCACCATCCACAGGTGCCCCCCGGCATTCCGCACCAGTGGCACCGGTTTCCGCTTCAGTTCACTCAGTCGCGCCTCCCTTGTCTCGCGGGCGAAGTCCTGCTGCCTGGACCAGACCTCCGCCAGACCGACGCACCACTGGGTGGGATGCAGCGCTGCCACCGACACCTCAAACAGCTCGGTGGACCGGCTGACCTCCGGAATCGGTTGGTAGCCGGATGGCTGAGCTGTCACGCCACAGCAGAAAAAAACACCCTATGACGCAGTGACGAAGGGCATGGGGTCCTGATCGAAACGATCCCGTACCGGCAGCCTTCGAGGCTGCTCAGGACCATCCTGGGCTGCTGTGGCTTCAAGGGCCTTGCGCAGCAAACGGCCTGCCGGCAGTGGCATATCCCTGGGAACAGAGATTCGGTCACGCAGATGACGCAGGCCCAGGGCACTGCGTTG
>QCTG01000004.1 GCA_003211235.1 Synechococcus sp. AG-673-B04 | reverse complement strand
AGAATGCATTAGGGCTCTCTTCTTCGTTGATGCATTAAAATGCTTTCACGAATTAACACGGTAATCTTTGTTCAATAAAAAAAGACTTCTCATCGTTGCTGGGCCTACAGGATGTGGCAAGTCAACGTTCCTGAGCTCTGCACTGGGCAGCAAACCATCACCTTTGACGAAAGAAATACTCAAAAATACTTTCACGAGAAGTGATTACAAGATCGAAAAACTCTTTTTAAAGAGACTCAAAAAGTTATATGAAAAACAGGGACGATTCCAAAAATCCACCCGTCGTTACAACAACTTCATCCTAGACGTCGACACGACAGGGGCAAGATTCAAAGATAATGCGATCATTTTTCCCCGGCTTTTTGCAGAATTTGATCACATACTTTCCATTCAGATTTTCACACCCTACGAAATATGGATCAATCGGATTCTTGAAAGAAAAATAAATCTGTCTTTCAAGAATAGCAAAACAGTACGCCGCATTTTGCATGATTCTTTTTCGCTGAAATCTCGAGAGAGAAGGCGTGCCGAGAGGCTTTATTACGAATGCTATGAGAAATGGGAATCGTACTTAAAAAACAACAATATTGAAAACCAATTTCGTATCGATACAATCCAAGACTCCATCATTGAATCATAATTTGCTTAAAACCTGAAGAGACAAGCAACTATTCCCGCACGACATTCAAGCCAATCAAAATTTAGCGAGGCCAGGATTCCACTATCAGCCAGCAGCTCAACGAAACTAATTCAAAAGCGTTCCAATCAATCCTTGGAACAATTATCTTCTCTGCATCAATTTTTTCTGTAAAAATACAACTCGAAATTTAGATAGCGATCAACTTGCGCCCAGCCCGAATACCAGAGCGACATGCAGCGGAGATCCAACAAACTCCAGGCCCGGAAGAGCTACCAATGGCCCAATCAAGCTGCCAACCAGCACCTGAAGCCTGCTGTGTCCAAGGCTCTCCTTCAATGGTTTTGAGAGGGGTTCCCTCCAGAGCTCATCGGGAAGTGCATTCACCCTCTCAGCTGTAAAGCCAGCAGCACGACGGATACCACTGGCGTCGTACATCACCACGAAGGCGACCATCGCTGCCAAAGCAAACAGCGGATGATCAAAGCCAAGCGTCCAGCCAATGCAGGCCGCCGTTCCGGTGACCAGCGCGGAGTGGCTGGAGGGCATGCCACCGGTCTCAAGCAGCACAGCCGGTCGCCAACGGCGATGAAGGATCAACTCAAGCAGCAGCTTGGATAGCTGTGCCACGCCGCAGGCAACCAGTCCCCAGGCCAGCGAACTGTTATCGAAAAACTCCTGGGTTACAGCATGGGAAGGCATTGAGTCGATCATCGGTCGCGGCTGGTGATGAAATCCGCCAATGCCAGGAGCGGTTGGGCCCTCTCAGCCCAGGGATTGAGAGCATCCTTCGCTTCGCTGACCAGGGCATCCGCCCGCTTGCGCGACTCGTCAAGGCCGAGCAGTTTTGGATAGGTGGTTTTATCGGCAATGAGATCTTTGCCCGCGGTTTTACCAAGCACCTCACTGCTTGCGGTGATATCAAGAATGTCGTCGATGATCTGAAAGGCCAGTCCGATCCCCCGGGCATAGATGCGAAGCGCCTTGATGAGCTCTTCATCCGCACCGCCGATCAAGGCTCCAGTGATCACACAAGCACTAAGCAG
The DNA here is from genome assembly GCA_003211235.1 of Synechococcus sp. AG-673-B04. GTDB lineage: Bacteria > Cyanobacteriota > Cyanobacteriia > PCC-6307 > Cyanobiaceae > Parasynechococcus. The sequence goes on along the minus strand of QCTG01000004.1, from coordinate 57,879 downwards.
TGCACCGGTTTTGTGCAGATGGATGTACTCCAGCGTCTCCAGATCCACCTCCTTTCCTTCACTTTCGAGATCCACCACCTGACCACCCACCAAGCCGGGTGCCCCTGCAACAAGAGACAGCTCACCGACGACGCTGAGCAGCCGCTCCGCAGGTACACCCGACGTGCGTAGGGCCACCATCTCAAAGGCGCGGGTCAGCAACGCGTCTCCCGCCAGGATTGCAACGGCCTCCCCGTAGATCTTGTGATTGGTGGGACGGCCACGCCGCAGGTCGTCATCGTCCATTGCCGGCAGATCATCGTGGATCAGCGACATGGTGTGAATCATCTCCAGCGCCACGGCGGTTGGCATCGCCTGGGATGAGGCACCGCCCGCCAGCTCACAGGCCGCTAAACACAGGATTGGCCTCAGGCGCTTGCCTCCGGCCAGAAGCGAGTAGCGCATGGCTTCCCGCAGGGATTCGGGGCGCTCAGGGCCAAGGGATCCATCCAAAGCAGCTTCCACCTGCTGCTTGGACTGCGCCAGATAGGTCTTGAAGTCGAAGCGATCCGCCGGGGCAGAACCGTGATTGGGAGAGGTCGCCGCGGCAGTCATGGGAAGACCAACACTGGCGGGATTCTCTCAGGCCGAGCCAAATCCGCTCAAGGGGACCCAATCCATGGGATGCGGCACCCGCATTTCACGACCCTGACCAGGTGGGGTGGTGATTGCAAGGTCGTAAGAAACGGAATAGCGGGTTGCCTGGCCTTGATACGGCGTCACCCGGTGCGTCAGGTCAGAGGGGAACAACAGCAAACGGTGCTGCTTCGGCGAAAAGACTCCCCCGGAGACAGCGGCCTCCGAAAAGGGTATCGCCATCACATGGCTGAAGTAATTTTCTGGAGCCTGAAATTCCAGTTCACCACTGGAATTATCCCCCTCGGTGCAGACATAAAACACCGCACTGAGTTGGGCATTGCGATGGGTATGTGATTCGATCGTGCCTCCCTCCCTGGCGCACACCACTGGCCAGGCCTTCTGGATGTGCACCTCCAGTCCATGGTCGGGTCCAAGCAGGGAATTCAAATAGCTCTCCACCTGAATCGCCAGGGCGTGATTCAGCCATTGAAACGCCTCGGTGCGATGCAACTGATCCAGCCCTTCCAGACCCAGCAAATCGCCGGTGAGATTGTTGCGCATTCGAAATTCTGAATGCTCGAACACATCCCGATCAAACGCCTTGAGCTGAGCCTCCATGGCGGCGGCGGCATCTTTGTCCGGTTCGAGATCCACCTGAAGCAAAGGGGTCGGGAACAACCAATGAAGTGCCATCTGCAGTCGCTCAGACAATCAGATCGTCAAGGTTGTGATCGATCCCGTGCTGACGGCACCAGGCCACCACTGTGTTCACCAGCAGCATCGTCACCGTCATCGGTCCAACCCCACCCGGAACGGGCGACAGGGCTGCAGCGATCGGATCCACCTCATCGGCCCGAACATCGCCGCACAAGCCACCTTCCGGCTTTCGATGAATCCCCACATCCACCACAGCAGCACCAGGGCGGATGTGTTCCGCCCCGATCATCCCTGGACGACCGGCCGCCACCACCACAATCTCCGCTTCCCGCGTGTGTGCGGCCAGGTCAGTCGTTCGGGAGTGAGCAATGGTGACGGTGGCATTGGCCGCCTGAAGCATCAAGGCCATGGGCTGACCAACCAGGATGCTGCGACCAACCACCACGGCTCGCTTCCCTGCAGGGTCGATGCCCTGACTCTTGAGCATGGCCATCACCCCCGCAGGTGTGCAGCTGCGGGGGCCCGATTCACCTTTCAGCAGACGGCCCAGATTGAGAGTGTGTAAACCATCGGCATCCTTTGCTGGGTCAATGGTCTGCAGCAACGGACCTTCATCCAGCCCGGAAGGCAGCGGAAGCTGCAAAAGGATGCCGTCAACACGCGTGTCGGCGTTCAAATCCTCAATGACCGCCAGCACCTCGGCCTGAGGAGTCTCGGCCGCAAGGTGCGCTCCGAAGCTGGCAACACCGATACGACCACAGGCCTTTTCCTTGTTCGCGACGTAAACAGCACTGGCTGGGTCGTCGCCAACACGAAGAACCGCCAGTCCGGGAGGGCGGCCCGCTGCTGCGCTGGAGGACTCCACCAAGACTTTGAGACGGTCTTCCACCTCCCGAGCCAGACGCTTTCCGTCAAGGCGCTGGGCCATGTCACCACACTCCGTCCGATCTCAGCATGCCTCTCATAGACCGCTAGCGTTCAAAGGTCAGCCGTCCTGTCTTGGTTCGCTTTCTCGGCGTGAGCAAGCTCTGGAGACGTTGGCAGCGTCATCAGCGCCCCGCGGGCCGCATCCTGCGCTGGACACCGCTGCAGTCGGCAGTCGTTCTGATGCTCTGCTTGGCGGTAGCGATGGCCTCAAGCCTGCCCTGGCTGGTGGAGCCGAATCTTCAACCGGGAGATCTGGCGCCCTTTGATGCCCAGGCACCCAAGGCAGCCCTGGTGCGAGACAGCACGGCTCTGGAACAGCGCCGCTCAACGCTCGTGGCACGCTCTGTTGTGCAGGTGATCGACCCTGATCAAACGCGGGAGCTGATGTTGCGGTTGGAGCGACAGCTCAGCCAGCTGCAACGGATCACCGAAAGCGGTTTAAGCGCACGGGTTGGGCCGGTGAATCTGTCTGCGGGCGAGCAAAATTGGCTGGAAGAACGCACCGATGAACAACGCCTCGCCTGGGACAACCAGGTGCGGCGGACGGCGGAGCGGATGCTGAGCCAAGGCTTGGTCAGCAGCCTGGCGGTGGATCAGCTGCAGCAGGCATCAGCCATGCAGCTGGAGACCGACCGGATGGCGGAGGAATCAGAATCAGCCCGATCCCTTGCGGTGAAGCTGCTGGTGAGCAGCCTGCAGGGCAGCAGCAACCTCCGCACCGACCCCAATCTCAGCAAGCAGCTGATCGAAGAGCAGCTGACCAAGCAGGGCATCCCCACCATCGAAGTTCGCAAAGGGGATCTGATCACCCGCAAAGGGGAGCCAATCAGCCCTCAGGCCTTCGACGTTCTCGATCACTTCGGTTTGGTGCGGCGTCAGGCCCGACCACTGATCTGGCTGGGGCGATTCACCGAGGCCCTGGCGGCATCTGGCGTGATGCTTCTGGTGATGCGTCGCGAGCGCCCCGGACTTGAGGTCCGCCAGGCCCTGCTGGCCTTGAGCCTGCTGCTGCTTGTGCAAATCGCGAAATTATGGTTCCAGGGCACGGTGAGTCCCCTCGCCGTGCTTGTTCCACCAACGCTGATCCTGACGGATGGCCTGGGCGCCAGCTGCGGCCTGGCCTGGATGGCGGTGGCAGCTCTGATCTGGCCGGTTCCCGTCAACGGCCTGGGGGACGGACGATTGATGATTGCTGTGGTCATGGCCAGCGCAGGTGGCGTGATTGCAGGGCGTCAGCGCAGCCGTGGTCAGTTGCTCCAACTCGCTCTGTTGCTTCCCATGGCAGCACTGCTGGGGCAGTGGATTCTTCTTCAGCTCCAGCCTCTGAGCGGCTGGCGCCCATGGGGCAGCCTCAACCCCGGACTCGACGAACTGGGAGGAGAGGCACTCCTGCTGGGTGTTCTCCTGATGATTTCCCTGCTGATGATTCCCTTACTGGAGGGATCATTCGGTCTCGTAACACGCGCCCGTTTGCTGGAGCTGGCGGATCAGGAGAGACCTCTCTTAAGACGATTGTCCTGTGAAGCGCCTGGGACCTTCGAACACACACTGATGATCTGCGGGCTAGCCGAGGAGGGTGCCCGAGCGGTGGGAGCGAACGTGGATCTGATCCGTACAGGCTCCCTCTATCACGATGTGGGCAAGCTGCATGCTCCGGACTGGTTCATCGAAAACCAGAAGGATGGGCCCAATCCCCATGATGCGCTAAATGACCCAGAAGCCAGTGCAGCGGTGCTTCAGGCCCACGTGGATGAAGGACTGAAACTGGCAAAGCGTCATCGTTTACCGAGACCGATCGCTGATTTCATCCCTGAACATCAGGGAACATTGAAGATGGGTTATTTCCTGCATCGGGCCCGAGAACGCAATGCCGATGTGGATGAAAACCGCTTTCGCTACCACGGCCCAACGCCGCGGTCGCGAGAAACCGCCATTCTGATGATGGCCGATGGTTGTGAAGCAGCTCTCCGATCTCTGCCTCCGGATACATCCGACAGCCAGGCCATCGACACCGTTCGAAGCATTGTCGAATCCCGACTGCTGGATGGACAGCTACGCAAAAGTGGCCTGGGGCGTGCAGAAGTTGAACTCGTGCTCCAGGCCTTTGTTCGGGTCTGGCGCCGCATGCGCCATCGACGCATTCCCTATCCGATTCCGGCTCGCTCCAGACCATCCAGCTGACGTGAGTGGCCTGAAAATCAGGACCAAGATTGAGAGCTGGATCGTGCTCTACAACGAAAATGCATCATCAAATGCAGGGTTTTCGTTGATCCGATCACCCGCCAGGCGAACAAACACGTAAACGCCGGCCAGTGAATGGGTGCGGCAAAGCCAGGGCTCGGGCATGGAGCCGAAGCGGACCAATGGAATTCAACCCATAGATCGGATCACCCAGGATCGGATGCCCCAGCTGCGCCAGATGGGCTCGGAGTTGGTGGGATCTTCCGGTGATTGGACGCATCCACAGTTTTGTGGACAACTGGAGCAAGGCATGGGTTCGCCACAGGGTGACGGCCAGGCGGCCCTCCGGATGGGACCCATAGCGAGGAGGATCACGCTGCAACCGGGCCAGACGGTTCTCGATCCGCCCGCTTCCCTCCAGTCGACCCACCACTTCCGCTTCGTAGAGCTTGTTCACACGGCGCCTGGCAAACAGCTCGCTGCACCGTCGCAGACTGTCCTGGCTGCGCGCCAGCAGGATCAAGCCGGAGGTATCACGATCAAGGCGATGTACCAGACGCAGGCCTGGTTCAAGGCTTCGCATCCGAGTGATTAGGGAGTCCTGCAACTTGGGCCCTCGCCCGGGCTGACTCAGAAGCCCGGAGGGTTTGAGCACCACGAGCAGCCATGGATCCCGATACAGAACAGTGACCGGGTCATTGATCAAGTCGGGATGCGCAGTGCGTGTGGAACAGAGTCACAACCTGATCCGGAGGCAAAGCCTGCACCAGGCGGGCCTCCGCCTCCACATGGTGCTGACCGCTGTGATACAGATTCAGGTCCTGGAAGGCATCCGGCTGAAGACGTCGTGCCTCATCCATGCCGGTACTGAGCAGAGCGGGGGGGAGCAACGTTCCCCCCTTGCAGGACTGCATCACATGGGCAGCGTCATGGGCAAGCACCACCCAAACCGGCGATGGATCATCGGGAAGATTGTTCCCGCAGAGGAGGATCACCTGCCGACCGTCATGAAACGCCCCGAGCAGTCCTGAGGGGCAATCATTGGCCACAAAGGCCTCAACACCTGTGGTCTGAATCAACTGGAGGAACTTAGCGATGCGGTTCCATGTCTTGGCCTGAACCGGAGCTGCCAACCCCAGGGCCATCAGCAGAACCACAAGGCCCTGTGGCAAGCGAGCCATTCCGCTGGACCGATCAGTATCTGCATTGGTTTCAACAGCTGCGGCTGAAGTCGCCGAATAAACGGAACTTCTCAAGATTTCATCGGTCTAGTTCCCGCTCAACACTGGCCACCTTCTCCTGAAAATTCTGGCGTCGATCGGTGCGGGTATTGAGCTTCAACGTGGTGTAAACCCGCGTACACCCATGTTGTGCAAAGCGTCGTGGCAGGCGCGCACGCAAGCCATCACCTCATCCCAGGGCCCTTCGATCGCCGTGCCGTTCGGACCAAGCTCGTGATCCAGGCCGGCTGACTCAATCACCCGCTTACAGGTGGCGATGTTGGGCGATAAGTGAACCCCAACACCGATCGGAACCACACAGAGATCAACGCTCAACCACCGCTCCATTTCTTCCGCCTGGACGCAACGCAAGCCATCATCGTGGAAATGGAAAGCACCGATATGACACAGGGGACGAGCCAACGGTTGAGGGAGGCCTACGAAGCACTGATGAGCCGCGCACCCGGGGCTGCGTTCCATCGAGCCCGCGGGCTTTACTTCAACAAATACCCATTGCACCAAGGCGAGAGTGAACCAGACCTGCGGCTTTACGTGGTTGATGAACAGTTGAAGGAAACAATTCAGCCTGCAGAAGATGGGAATGCCTCACACCAACTGGTCACACTCACCTCAAGGCCGGGAGCCCTGGCAATCGTTCACTGGCAACGGGCCGATGCCCCGACGGCTGAGCAGGTCAATACCTATCTCTCTGTGACCTGGGGACTAGATCCCGACCGGCTCAACCAACAACCGCTTGAGCAGCCCTGGTTTCGTGACGGTGGGCACCAGATCCTCCTGACAGCCCCTTCAGATCTGGTCTGGATAAAATCCATTTTATTAACTCTGCCGGGATGAAAACCGAAGGTTTCCTAAACGGCTTTCCTCTCCACGGACGGGGACCGCTAGGTCTGAATCAGAGATCTGTGCTGTCGATGTTCACCAAGTACGCCGAGCGCTACGTGCTGCGCACACCATCCGCTGGAAAGTACCTGGGTGTGAATAGCCATGACGCCAAGATCCGCGTCTCCGACACGCCGGACAACGCCTGGATTTTCCACACCCATGACGGTGCAGTCACCCACGCGCTCTGGATCGGTGAGGTGCATGGTGAGACACCGGATGTGGTGAAGCTGGATCGCTGAACGACTTCACCCCTTCACGGCATCACTGGTGGAACTGGGCAGGATGAACTTCTGCAGCAACACAAACAGCAGCAGCACCGGAAGAATCGAGACCACTGATCCTGCCGCCACCACCCGCCAGTCGAGAGAAAAACTACTGGACAGCTGCTGAAGCCCCAAAGGCAAGGTGTAGAGCGCAGGATCATCCAGGATGACCAGCGGCCAGAGGAAATCACTCCAGGTGCCGATGAACACAAACATCGCCAGGGTGATCAGATCCGCCCGCGCGGCTGGAATCATCACGTTCCACCACTCCCCCAGGCGACTGCAGCCATCGATGCGCGCCGCTTCCTCAACATCCTTGGGAACGCCCAGAAAACTCTGACGCAACAGATACAGGCCGAAGGCTGTCGCCGCCTGGGGAATCACCAAGGCCAGCAGCGTGTTGCGTAATCCCAGCTGCACCATCAGCAGGTAAAGCGGAATCATGACCACCTGAAACGGAATCAGGATCGTGGCCACCACCAGACCGAGCACCAAACCACGTCCGGCAAAGCGCATCCGCGCCAGGGGGTAGGCAGCCAGGGAGCAGAACAACAGGTTGGCCGCCACCGCGAGGGCGCTGACCACCGTGCTGTTGAGCAGATAGGTGGTCAGGGGACTGTCCCGGAACAGACGGGCATACGCATCCAAGCTCGGTGATACCGGCAGCAGCGCCGGCGGACTGCTGAAGATGTTCTCCGCCGGCCCCTTCAAGGAGGTGCTCACCAGCCATAAGAGGGGTGCAAGCACCAGCAACGCCAGCAGGATCAACAGCAACAGCTGAAGAACTCGGGGGGCGAGTTGGCGCATGCCGTTCGTTTGAGGGGATCAGTTGGACCTACAGCACAACAGGATCCATCTGCGGATGCAATGACTGATGTTGCTCAGCGGCGACCAGGCGGTTCAGCGCATTGATGAACGCCATGGCGGCGGCCACCACCACATCCGTATCTGCCGCGTGGCCTGAGTAGAGCGAGTCATGACGTCGCAGCCGGATGGTCACCTCGCCCATGGCATCGATGCCCTCCGTGACGGACTTCACGGAAAATTCAATCAACTCATTGGGAACACCAGCCAGTTGATTGAGAGCCCGACACACAGCATCGACAGGACCTGTCCCGACAGCTGAAACCGTGCGCTCGGCCCCGTCGTCCTCCGTGAGCGTCACCGTGGCAGTGGGTTTGAGACTGCTGCCGCAGCTCACCTGCACCAGCTTCAGCTGGAAACGGGACTCGGGTTGCTGCACCTGCTCACTCACAATCGCTTCCAGATCACGGTCGGTGATTTCCCGTTTGCGATCGGCTAGTTCCTTGAAGCGAGCAAAAGCCTCATCGAGATCCTCCCGGGTGAGGTCATAGCCGAGCTCCTCGAGCCGAGCCCTGACGGCACTGCGACCGCTGAGTTTGCCTAGTGAGATGCGGTTATCGCTCAGACCAACGGTCTTGGCGTCAATGATTTCGTAGGTCAGGCGGTTCTTGAGAACACCGTCCTGATGGATGCCAGACTCATGGGCGAAGGCATTCGCGCCCACAATCGCCTTATTAGGCTGCACCACCATGCCGGTGAGATTGGAGACCAGGCGTGAGGTTTTGGTGATCTCCTCAGTGCGAACTGCGGTCAGCGGCGTTGGGCTGTCCTCAGGGCGCCCCAGGAAACTGTTGAAGTAGCGACGGCGCACATGCAGCGCCATCACCAGTTCCTCCAAGGACGCATTGCCGGCCCGCTCTCCGATGCCGTTGATGGTGCACTCCAGCTGACGGGCCCCGTTCTTCACGGATTCCAGGAAGTTGGCCACGGCCAAGCCGAGGTCGTTGTGGCCATGCACCGAAATCACCGCCTCGGCGATGTTGGGCACATGTTCATTGATGCCAGCGATCAGATTGCCGAATTCAACCGGCGTCGTGTAACCGACAGTGTCTGGAATGTTGATGGTGGTGGCCCCCGCTCGGATGGCGGCCTCAATCACCTCGTAAAGAAACTCAGGGTCACTTCGACCCGCGTCTTCGCAGGAAAATTCAACATCCTCAACTAACGACCGGGCGTAGCCGACCATGTCTGGAACGATTGCCAACACCTCGGAACGACTCTTGCGCAGCTTGTGTTCGAGATGGATATCGCTGGTGGCGATGAAGGTATGAACACGATGACGAGGCGCTGGAGCGACAGCATCCGCACAAGCCTTGATGTCCTTCTGAGACGCACGAGCCAGACCACAGATGATGGGTCCGTTCTCTCCTCCCACCTGCTGGGCGATGCGCTGCACCGCGGCGAAGTCGCCCTGGCTGGCAAATGGGAACCCCGCCTCGATCACGTCCACGCCGAGCCGAGCCAGCTGCTGGGCAATGGCCAGCTTCTCCTCCAGGTTGAGACTTGCCCCTGGAGACTGCTCACCATCCCTGAGGGTGGTGTCGAAAATCAGGACGCGACCTGGATCCTTGGCCATAACGACGCTGTGTCGGCGGGCTTAGTCGGAATGACTATGAGTTGACTTAGTCTAGTTCAGGCGTAAGCGCTGCAAATCGGATTACATTCAGCTCTCCTCTGGGTGATCGGTTTGTGAGCCAAGGAGCGGTCGCCCTTGTTCTGCACGCTCACCTGCCCTACGTGCGATCGGCACAACCGGGCTCGCTGGAGGAGGACTGGTTCTTCCAGGCCTTGATCGAGTGCTACCTCCCCCTGCTTGAGTGTCTTGAAGACGCTGCTGCAGACCCGAACAGATCGCCGAAGATCACGATCGGGCTCTCGCCAACCCTGCTGTCGCTTCTTTCGGATGCTGATCTGAAGCGGCGCTTCCCTGCCTGGATCCAATCGCGACTGGACCTGCTGCCTAAAGCTGATCCGCGGCTGCGGGACGCCGTGGACCACCTGACGATCACCATGCAGCGTCATCTGCAGGCTTGGAAAGCCTGTGACGCAGATCTGATTGGACGGTTTGCAGCCCTGCAACGCCGCGAAGTCGTCGATCTGCTCACCTGCGGAGCAACGCACGGCTACCTCCCGTTGTTGCGGCAGCATCCGGAAGCGGTGAGGGGGCAACTCCGCACCGCTGTGCGTGAACATCAGCGACTCATCGGCGAGCGACCACTCGGCATCTGGTTGCCGGAATGCGCCTACTACGAGGGCCTGGACCAGTGGATGCGTGATGCAGGCCTGCGCTACGCGGTGCTGGATGGCCATGGCTTGCTGCATGCCCGTCCCCGGCCGCGCTACGGGGTCTACGCCCCGATCTGCAGCCGCAATGGCGTTGCCTTTTTCGGTCGGGACAGCGAGGCCACCCTGCCGGTGTGGTCAGCGCGGGACGGCTATCCAGGTCATCCTTCCTACCGGGAATTTCACAGGGATCTGGGCTGGGATTTACCTGTGGAGGACCTCCAGCCGCTGGGGTTGGATCAGCCAAGACCCCTTGGCCTCAAACTGCACGCCGTTACCAATCAAAGTGCCCCCCTCGAAGCAAAGCACCCCTACAGCCCTCAGGTCGCCGCTGAACAGGTGCGTCTCCATGCCGGTCACTACCTACAGGAACGTCGAATCCAGCTGGAGCAACTGAAACAGACCATGGTGGCGGACCCTCTGCTGGTTGCTCCGTTCGATGCTGAACTGTTCGGTCATTGGTGGTTCGAAGGACCGGCCTTTCTGACAGAACTGTTTCGCCAAGCACCCGACCAGGGGGTCGCCTTTACCCGACTGCGGGATGTGCTGAATCAAGCAGGCCAGCTTCAGTTGTGTGACCCCTGCCCCTCGAGCTGGGGACAGGGTGGCTTTCACAACTACTGGCTTAACGACACGAACGCCTGGATCGTTCCGGAGTGGGAAAGGGCCAGCGCTGCCATGGTGGATCGCTGCAGCCGAGGAGTCGGCAGGGAAAGGGATCTTGAGCTGTTGCAACAAGCCGCCCGTGAACTGCTGCTGGCCCAGTCATCCGATTGGAGCTTCATTCTTCGCGCCGGAACCACCACAGAGCTGGCGCGGGAGCGGGTCAAACGACACCTCGGACGGTTCTGGCTTTTGATCAAGGCCATCGAAACGGGTGATGAACTGCCAGACAACTGGATGAAAGATGTGCAGCAGGACGACCGTCTCTTCCCCCTGATTCAGCCTTTGGACTGGGCCCAGGTCGGCAGCTGACCCCGAGGAGCGCCCAGCACAAGCCCGCGCCGCAACTCCCAGGGCGACAGAGCAAACAAGCGCAGCATCACGGCCATCAGTCGAGACAGTGGAAGGATGTTGGTCAAAAACCCGAACCAATCCTCCTGAGGCAATGAAAAAAACGTGGCGAAATGAGTGCGCAACAGAGATTCGTTGAACCCCATCAACCGCCCAAGGCCGAACTGATACAGCTGATGGCGAAGCACCAGTTCCAGAGGCCAGAGGGCCTGCCATCCGCAGCGGGCCAATGCGGCGGATCCAAGCTCACGGTTCTTCAGACAGTCCGCAATGGCTCTGGCAAGACCTGGGCCACGCCGCAGCAATGATCCAACCATGTATCCGGAGGCCGGATGAACCATGCTTGCCGAACCACCGAAGGCCAGCACCGGCTGGCTTCGATCCGGCAAAGGCAGATTCATCGGGAAGAGACAGAACTCTTCGTGGATCAACTCAGTGATCTCCACGCCGCGCTTTTCGAGACGTTGCATCAACCGCTGCTTGAGCACGTCGTTGGGAACACCGGGGGCCAGTGCGAGTGAGGTCTCCTCCACAAAGAACACCCCATCGCCAAGATCCATGGCATAGAGGAACGTTGGTGGTTCGCTGCGCTGCTCTGCACTGAGGTGATCACAGCGGTAGTCCATCAAGACGAAACGACCTGCCTCGATCGGGTTGCGTGAAAAACGCCCCACCACTCCATAGGCGGCCTGACCGGCCACAGGTCCCTGATCCGGCCTTGTGATGTGGGGAGAGCGGGAGCCGGTTGCATCGATCACCAACCGTGCCTGCAACGTCATTCCCGACCCGCAGCCCACGCTGGTGTGCAGCGAGCCCACATCGACGCGCTCGGCGGTGTCTTGATGCCAGCGCACTCCTTGGGCACGGGCCAGCCAGTGCTGTTGTAGTGCGTGCCGATCAAACAAGCCGTAGTCGATGCCGTGGGCCAAGGTCTGATCCTGAGCCGCGTCTCCACCGGAACCGAAATAGCTCACGGTGTCATTCCAGCGATGCTCCAACAAATGCTCAAGGCCAAGGGATCTCAGCTCTTCAGCCCAGACGCCATAGGTGTTCGGCCAGGGAGCATCCACCGGTTGTGGTGCAATCCCAGCGACATCAACGCCGGAGTGGTTCAACTCTGAGGCGATGCAGAGGGCAGCTGGCCCGCCCCCTAGCACCAGCACATCAACAACATCCGCCAACGTCAGCCGTCCTGCTCGTCCAACTCAGCGTCTTCGTCCGTGTTGTCATCTTCAGCTTCCGGTGGCACCAGAACCACCTTCAGCAGACGATCGCCTTTGTCGAGCTTCTGCAAACGCACACCGGTGGCCGCACGGGATTGCTGTGGAATGGCGTCCGCGCTGGTGCGCACAATCACGCCCCTCTCGCTCACCAGCAGCAATTCCTCACCCGCTCCAAGCACCTGTAGACCGACAAGTTCATCGGCATCTGTACGGAATTTCATCGCTCGCAGTCCCATCCCCGCTCGCTTCTGCAGGCGGAACTGGGTCACAGGAACACGCTTGCCCAAACCTGCGGCCGACGCCACCAGCACCCAGGGCCCTTCACTGGCCTCCTCTGTCTCATCATCGTCGTCAGCACTGGCTGCGACCTGATCGGCGAGTTCCACCGGAAGCACATCCATACTCACCAACGCATCGCCAGCGCGAAGGTTCATCGAGCGCACACCACGAGCCGTGCGACCCAGCGGGCGAAGTTCCTCATCGCTAAGACGGAAGTGGATCGTCATGCCGGCCTTGGAGGCGATCAACACGCTGTCGCCAGGGACCGCAAGACGGACCCAGGTCAGGGCATCTCCCTCCTCCAGATTGATCGCGATCAGGCCATTGGAACGGATATTGCTGAAGGCTGACAGGCGGGTGCGCTTGATGAAACCACCGCTCGTGAGCATGAGCAGATCGGTGTCGTCATTGAATTCCGAAACCGGGATCAAAGACGTGATCGCCTCCTCCCTGGGAATGGGGAGCAGCTGAACAACCGGGGTGCCCTTGGCCGCGCGGCTGCACTGCGGCACGCGGTAGGCCGGTAAGGCGTAAGACACTCCGCGGTCACTGAACAGCAACAGGGTGTCGTGGTCGTTGCAGCTGATGAAGAGCTTCACCGCATCTTCACCCTGGCTGCGCGTTCCGGCCTTACCCCGCGTTCCACGACTGGTTGCCTCAAATTCACTCACCGGCATTCGTTTGAGATAGCCGGTTTCCGTGAGCAGCACGCAGGAACGCTCGTTGGCAATCAGGTCGATGTCGGAGAGGCCACCGCCAAGATCGAGAATCTCCGTGCGGCGAGGGGTTGGATACCTCTCACGAAGCTGACCAAGCTCGTCCTGGATAATTCCGAGAACCCGCTCACGCCGACCAAGGATGTCCTTGTAATCAGCAATCTTGGCGACCAGATCCTCATGCTCCAGGCGGATCTTGTCAGCCTCCAACGCCGTCAGGCGGCGCAGTTGCATCTGCAGGATGGCGTCGGCCTGGATATCCGTGAGGCCATGGCGTTCCTGCAGTTGCAGCCTTGCCGTTGCGGTGTCGGGTGCCGCTCGGATCAGGGCAATGATCGGATCCAGCTGATCCAGAGCCAGCAACAGGCCCAACAGGATGTGATCGCGCTCTTCGGCCTTGCGCAGCAGATAGCGGGTGCGGCGCTCGATCGTCTCGATTCGGAAGTCGAGAAACACCTCGAGCATCTTGCGCAAGGTGAGCAGGACCGGCTCCCCATTCACCAGCGCAAGCATGTACGCGCTGAAGTTGCTCTGGACTGGCGTCAGCTTGAAGAGGTTGTTCAGAACAACCTGCGGATAAGCATCGCGGCGCAGCTCCACCACGATGCGCATCCCATCGCGATCGCTTTCATCCCTGATGTCTGAGATTCCTTCGAGCTTCTTGTCATTCACAAGCTCGGCGATGCGCTCGATCAGAGCGGCTTTGTTGGTCTGATACGGGAGTTCCGTGATGATCACGGCATCTCGATCTGGGCGTCCAGGCGCCTCAATTGTTTCGATCGATGCAACGCCACGCATGGTGACCGAACCTCGGCCACCCAGATAGGTCTCACGGATGCCATCACGACCGAGGATCTGGCCTCCCGTCGGGAAATCAGGGCCTGGGATCAAGCGGATCAGCTCCTGATCTGTGATGTCGGGGTTGCTGATCAATGCCAGCAACCCATCAATGAGCTCGTTGAGATTGTGGGGAGGAATGTTGGTCGCCATTCCCACAGCGATGCCCGCCGAACCATTCAGCAGCAGCTGAGGAATCCGCGCAGGCAACACCGTTGGTTCCTGCTGAGAGCCATCGAAGTTGTCGGCGTAATCAACGGTTTCGGCCTCGATGTCTTCAAGGAGGCTGTCGGTGGTGAGAGCCTTAAGCCGCGATTCGGTGTAACGCATGGCCGCTGGCGGGTCGTTATCCACCGAACCGAAATTGCCGTGCCCGTCGATCAGAGGCATCGACATCGAAAAATCCTGGGCCATCCGCACCAGGGCGTCGTACACAGCGGTGTCGCCGTGGGGATGATATTTACCCAAAACTTCGCCCACAACACGGGCGCACTTGCGGTAAGGGCGGTCGCTGGTGAGTCCCAGCTCGTACATCGCATAAAGAATGCGGCGATGCACCGGTTTGAGACCGTCGCGGGCATCGGGCAAAGCCCGACCCACGATCACGCTCATCGCATACTCCAAATAGGAGCGCGACATCTCGTTGCGCAGATCCGTCTGAATGATCCGATCGTCGGAATCGCCGGGACCGCCGCGGCCAGGCCCCACAGAATCCGCCATACGAGGACTACACCACCACTGATTACTTTATCTCGGGATACGAACTTGAACGGCAAATTTCGGATAAAATCCGCACTCTTTTCCGCCGGGTGTGATGGGACCGACCGACGACGCCAATTCCGAAGTCGAAAGCGGCATCAGCACCCCTGTCCCGACACCTGCGCCAACCGCTGACACAAAAGCCAGCCCTGATTCAACAGCCACTTCAGATCCAACAGCCATCTCGGAGTCGCCCACGGCTGCAAGGACAGCGCCCGAACCGCAAACCGCCTCTCCAGAACCAGCTGTTGCACCAGAGCCAACTGTTACACCGGAGCCAAACGTTGCGCCGGAGCCAACCCCTGAACCGACTCCCGACCCGGTGATCGCTTCCAAGGTGACCATCCCAGCCGGCACAACTAACGAAGGCGGTGAATGGAACCTTCTCCAGGAGAAAGTTCAGGCCTGGGTCAACGACAACAAGCTTTCAGTGCTTTGGCAGCAGGTGAAACTCCCCGCTCAGATCCTGGCTGCCTTGATCGTGCTGATTCTTGTGCTGCAGGTCTACGGAGGCATCATTCGCACGATTGCAGCTGTTCCTCTGGCGCCTGGCTTGCTTGAGCTTGCAGGAATCGTCGCCGTCGCGAACTTCTCCGTCCGCAGATTGGTCAAATCCAATGAACGGAAAAAAGTTCTCCAGACAGTGCGAGACCGTTGGGGTCAATTTGTTGGGCGCTGATGTCCAAACCTCTGCATGCTGATTGGTAGCTTGATAGTCCTGATCAGCAGCGCGGTGGACATTCAGCTCGGACGCTCCAAGACCGTTCGCCGGGCCTATGGAATTGATGAAATCGCTCTTGTTCCAGGTGGGCGAACTGTTGACCCTGAAGTAACGGACACCTCCTGGACCCTGGGGGGTGTGCAGCGCGAGATTCCAATCATTGCCAGTGCCATGGATGGCGTGGTGGATGTGCAGATGGCCGTTCGTCTTTCAGAGCTCGGAGCACTTGGAGTGCTGAACCTTGAAGGAGTTCAGACCCGCTATGAAGAGCCCAACGCGGTTCTGAACAAGATTGCTGCTGTCGGGAAGGACGAATTCGTCCCTCTGATGCAGGAGATCTACAGCCAACCCGTCCAGGAATCACTGATCCGGCAACGCATTCAGGAGATCAAATCAAAGGGGGGAATCGCTGCCGTGAGTGGCACCCCTGTTGCCGCTCTTCGCTACGGAAAAGCCATCGCCGAGGCAGGAGCTGACCTTTTCTTCGTCCAGGCAACGGTGGTTTCCACCAATCACATCGGCCCCGAGGGTCAGGAGACCCTTGACCTTGAGGCACTGTGTCGGGACATGGGCGTTCCGGTCATCGTGGGCAACTGCGTGACCTATGAAGTAGCCCTTCAGCTAATGCGAGCCGGTGCAGCAGGGGTGATGGTTGGCATTGGCCCAGGAGCAGCATGCACATCTCGCGGGGTGCTGGGCGTTGGTATTCCCCAGGCCACGGCAGTCGCCGACTGTGCGGCAGCCCGGGTTGATTACGAGCGGGAAAGTGGTCGTTATGTGCCGATCGTTGCGGACGGCGGCATCGTGACCGGCGGCGATATTTGCAAGTGCATCGCCTGTGGCGCAGATGCTGTGATGATCGGATCACCCATCGCTCGGGCTGAAGAGGCCCCCGGTCGAGGCTTCCACTGGGGCATGGCGACTCCGAGTCCTATCTTGCCTCGCGGCACCAGAATCAATGTGGGCAGCACGGGGTCCCTAGAACGCATCCTGCGTGGACCCGCCAAGCTGGATGACGGCACCCACAATCTCCTGGGATGTTTGAAGACATCCATGGGAACCCTAGGGGCCCGCACCATCCGAGACATGCAGAACGTCGAAGTGGTGGTGGCACCGTCGCTGTTGACGGAAGGGAAGGTGTACCAAAAAGCCCAACATCTTGGGATGGGCAAATAAGTCGCGGCTAGTGTGAGGTGTGTGTCGGGTTCAGGCCCACACACTCCTCACACACCATGGCCCGGCGCGTT
This sequence comes from Synechococcus sp. AG-673-B04, assembly GCA_003211235.1. Classification (GTDB taxonomy): domain Bacteria; phylum Cyanobacteriota; class Cyanobacteriia; order PCC-6307; family Cyanobiaceae; genus Parasynechococcus. The sequence goes on along the minus strand of QCTG01000004.1, from coordinate 41,167 downwards.
CGGGCTTTCACTCTTCCAGGCGTAAGCATCACAGTTCCCATCAGGGCAGAAGCCGACTGTGTTGGTTACGTCTGATATTGCTAAGTTCTCACTAAATCTTTTCGCTCATATGTCTAGCGCCGCTGCGGTCACCGACGCCTCTTTCGAGCAGGACGTCCTCCAGAGCGACGTTCCTGTATTGGTTGATTTCTGGGCTCCTTGGTGTGGCCCCTGTCGCATGGTTGCTCCAATCGTTGAGGAGATCGCCAAGGAGTTCGACGGTCAGATCAAAGTCTTTAAGCTGAATACCGACGAAAACCCCAACGTCGCCAGCCAATACGGCATTCGCAGTATTCCCACCCTGATGGTCTTCAAGGGCGGGCAGAAGGTCGACACCGTTGTAGGCGCTGTTCCCAAGGCAACCTTGTCAGGAACCATTTCGAAGTACCTCTGATCCAGCCCTGAGTGGTACGGAGGCCAAGGGATTGGGGATCAAACTTGGCCTGATTGATTACGGCATGGGCAATCTCCACTCCGTGGAATTTGCTTTGTTGCGTTTGTCACAGCCCTGCTTCCGGGTGCGGTCCTCTGATGACTTACATGACTGTGACGCCCTTATTCTTCCTGGAGTCGGATCCTTTGATCCGGCCATGGAAAATCTAGACTCAACAGGACTGGTTCCCGATTTGCTTCGCTGGGCCAGCGACAACAAACCTCTGTTGGGAATTTGTCTGGGTCTGCAACTGTTGTTTGAGTCCAGCTCCGAAGGTCGCCTCGATGGCCTTGGCTTGATCCAAGGGCATGTGGAGCGACTACCTGACGATCAAAATGAACGCATACCCCATATGGGGTGGTCACCGCTGGACCTGAAGAATCCAAGCCCACTTCTCAAGAAACAGCAGGCTGCCCCTTGGATGTATTTCGTCCACAGCTATGCAGCCGTTCCAGCGAAGCCGCACACATTGGCCGCGACAACGCAGTTCGGCGATCGGGAGATCACAGCCATGGTCTGGCAGAACAGACTCGGCGCTTGCCAGTTCCACCCGGAGAAGTCCTCTGACGATGGCAGTGCTTTATTGAAGCAATGGCTCCAATGGCTGAATCGAGGAGCCCCCTTCGAGGCATGAAGGCATCCGGGCATCTTCGTCTCACCACCGGCCGACGACTGATCAGCCCTCCCAACCTGAACACCCGACCCACGACATCCAGAGTTCGGGAAGCACTGATGAATCTTCTGGCCCCACGATTGGAGGGCAGCCGCTGGCTAGACCTCTGCTGCGGCAGTGGTGTAGTCGGTTGTGAGGCAATTGAACGAGGAGCTACAGCTGTCTTCGCCATTGATCGAGACCCCCGCTGCACAAAAATCTGCGAACAAAACCTTCAGACCATGACGGGTAAAAACGGCCCCAACATTGAGGTAAGGGTGATTCGTTCTGAACTGCTGAGCTGGTTAAGAAAAGGTTGGAGTTCAACTCCCTTTGACGTGATCTATTTCGACCCGCCGTATGAGAGTGACTTGTATGAAGTCGTTCTGGCTTCTCTGAGTCAGAAAAACTGGATTCATCCCGACGGAATCGTCGTTTGTGAACACCGATCCGAAGCAACGCTGGATTTAGGTTCGTCGTGGATCATCACCGACCAGCGCAGGTATGGAAGCAGCAGCTTATTGCTGCTCAGCCGCCCAGAGCCCCGCCGCGGCGATACTGGTTCCATGCAGCAACAAATAAGCCAAGAAGAGTGACAGGGATCAGACCCAGAACAATGCCGCACAGCAGAGGTTCGATCATGGGGTCGCGTCGTTTATCGATATCAGCCACAATTCTTTCACGGTTATTCCCCCGAAGTGAGCGAGCCGACATCAACTGCAGCAGAACAACGCGACGGCGGCCGCGGCCTGATTGCTGCGCTTGTTGTTCTGGCGGCTTTCGCCTGTGCTGTGTTGCTGCTTTGGGTCATTAACAGTGCTCAGCAAGATCCCTATATCAAGGCCACGCTTGAACTTCACGGTGATCCCGACCATGGAGGCCAGCTGTTTCGGATCAACTGCGCCGGATGCCATGGTCTCGCAGGACAGGGACTGCTGGCTCCGCAACTGGTGGGTGTTGGCCAGCGAAAGCGGGATCCCAGCTTGATTCATCAGATCGTCAGCGGAGAGACTCCCCCAATGCCAAGCTTCCAGATGGAACCGGAAGCCATGGCTGATCTTTTGAGTCATCTACACCAACTGAACTGATTGGTTGTTGTTGTCCTGGTTGAGCCAGCCGGCCCGCTGAACATCGGCAGCGTTGCAAGACTCTGTGCCAACTTCGGAGTTGATCAGCTCCGTTTGGTGAATCCCCGTTGTGATCCAAGGGGGAAAGATTCGCTTCGCATGGCCGTTCATGCTGGCGCCCGCCTGGAAACAGCAGTTCACTACACAACGTTGGAGTCCGCCGTCGCTGACTGCTCCAGGGTCGTCGCCACCTGCGGTCGACTGGATCACGGATCGATTCCCCTTCAGACGCCCGATCAGGCCCTCAACTGGTTGAGCGCCGGGAAGGGCACGGTTGCCGTGGTGTTTGGACGAGAGGATCGAGGCTTGACCAATGAAGAATTACGGATCTGCCACAGGGTTCTGACATTGCACAGCTGTGATAGCTATCCCTCCCTGAACCTCTCCCATGCCGTCGCCATCGTGCTGCACGACATGGCCCGACTCGATCACACGACACCTCCCGATTCTCACTGCAGCCCTGATCCGGCATCCGCGCCTCAGCTCTCTGGCCTGATCGAAGACGCTGCTGATCTACTTTTGGACTGCGGTTTTCTTCTGCCCCACACTCGTGAGGCCAGGATGACCAAGGTGCGCGATCTCTTGCATCGCGCTTCAAGCAGAACAGAGGAAGTCGCAATGCTTCGTGGCATGGTCCGCCAGCTCAGGTGGGCGATGAACGCAAAACGCTCCTAATCTCTGCTTCATCTAGTTTTCAGGCGCTTGTCCAGCAGCCGACCCTCCCGACGTTCCCTCAGCTGGGGATCCCCGATGCGGTTGCTGTTCCGTCTGCTGGTGATGGGGGTAGGGCTTGGTTTGCTGACTGGTTCGATGCTGCGCTGGTTTGCCCCGGACGTACGTCGCCAGACGCTCAGACTCCCAGCCTGGCTGGAACGCCAGGTCGGCATTCCTTCCGCTTCAACGAAAGACGGAACGTCGACATCCACGCCGCAGCCAAAGCCTGTCGGCAAATCGTTTCAACCCAGTACTGAGATCGAGGCTCTTTCGAGCCGCTGGCGTGAAATAGCTGCGACTCAGAAGGATCTGATGGCGAGTGCGTACCTTCTGATCCTTGACGATGGGCGCTATGCACAGCTGAATGCCAACCGGCCGATGCCGGCAGCAAGCTCGATCAAGACACCGGTCCTTTTGGCGTCACTCGAACGCATCGATGCTCAAGATCTGTCTTGGAACGAACCGCTTGAGTTAACTAATGATCTGGTGGGCGGTGGCGCTGGCTGGATGGCCTCAAGACCAGTCGGAAGCCGCTTCCCGACCTATGAAGTCGCCACTGAGATGATTCGCATCAGCGACAACTCAGCCACCAATCTGCTGATCGAACGGGCCGGAGGTCAGCAAGTGGTGAATGAACGTTTCCGCAGCCTTGGACTGCCGGCCACCGTGATCAACAACTGGCTCCCGGATCTGGATGGCACCAACACCACCAGCGCCCATGACCTGAGCCGCAGCATCGCCTTGGTGGACAGTGGCGATCTTCTGAGTCCACGCAGCCGGGATCTGTTCCGCCAAGTCATGGAGACTTCCGTGACGAACACACTGCTTCCAACGGGCCTGATGCAGGGCCTGGGGGGAGCCCAGGGTGAGCCCGACAGCAGCCTGGCCCGGAAGGGCTACAGAGTTCTCAATAAAACAGGAGACATCGGCATCGCCTACGCCGATGCAGGCCTGATTGAACTACCGGATGGCCGCCGAGCCGTGGCTGGATTCCTAGTGAAAGGTCCTTTTAACGACCCCCGTTCCACCAATCTGATTCGCGCCATGGCGAAGGCGATGGCTCCCCACCTTCAACCGGTTACAGCCCCATTCCAAGCTTCATGATCGATTTAAACGTTTGGAAAACAGCGCTGATCAGCCTGTCGCTGCTCGTGTCTCCTGCTGTGGCAGAGCCGTTTCGACGAGATCAGCGCGTTCTTCCGCTGCCAGGTCAGCTGGATGCCGTGCCCATGGTCAACGACAACAACCCTGAGCTGATCGAGCAGGAAGGGATCCTGTTCTCCACCTTTGAAGCCGGTGGTGAAGCATCCATCAACGTGACTCTGAAAGGTCGTTTCGACCTCTTCAGTCATCACGTGTATGCCGGGAACGATGACAGCCTCGAATCCACCCTCTGGCTTGCGCTGCTCATGGCACCGCAAGGGGATGAACCTGTGAAGTTGACGCTGCTTGAAGGCAGCACCTCCTTATCGCAGGCCATCCAAAAAGGGCAGACGGCTGCTCCTTTCCTGCCGCTGCCGGCCCTGATGCGGGAAACAACGGAGATCGTTGCGGCCGGGCCTGGGAGCAGGGTCGCCGGCGACCTGCTGAGTCGAAGACGGGCAACTGAACTGACGACTCGCGACTGGACCCTCCAACCGGGAGCAGTGACGCGACTGCTGCAACTTCCGATTCCCGTTCAAGGCCTCGACCCTCTTCTCAATGGGCGCAATCTGCAGCTGCGATTCCACAGCTCAGGGCCGGTGCAACTTGCGACACTCGCCTCACACGGTGAAGGCCATCAAGCCCCCAGTAATCAGGACTGGATCGCGCTGCTGAATCAGGAAAAACTCAGTCGCAAAGAGCACAAGCCAACCCCTCGAGGCAAACGCGGACCGATCGTCTACTCCAGGGTCAGCGGTGTACAGATCGGCAGCCGATGGCAAGCCCGCCTGAATGATCCCGGACAGGACAGCCTCAGCATCAATGGCCAGCCGGTGTCTTGGCCCATCAGCAGCCTCGAACGGGGAACCCTGGGAACGGGACAGGTTCAGACTGCCGAACTCGAGGCCTTTTACCCAGGGACGGCCTGGGCGGCCCATGGGAACTACGGCGTGGAATACGACCTCACTCTGCCGCTGCACAACCGGGGATCGAATCAGCAGACACTCGTTGTGTCCCTGGAGTCGCCGTTGAAAACCGATCGAGCCATCGGTGGTCTGCAATTTCGCTCGGATGCCAAAGGCCCGGTCATGTTTCGCGGCCCCGTGGAGGTGCGTGGACTGCACGATGAGAAGGAACGCCCTCTGGGACGACAGACCCTTCATTTGGTCCTCCGTCAGGGTCAGCAGGGTCCTCCTCTGGGAGAACTGTCATTGCGTCCAGGTGAGCGGAAAGATGTGCGGGTTCGACTGATCTATCCGGCCGATGCGACGCCACCGCAGGTGATCACAGTGCGGCCTGTGAAACAATCCAGCACACCCTGAGAAATCTGCCCGTGACAGCCCCCAGGAAGCGCAGGGTGTTCCCCTTCACTGCGGTGATTGGTCAGGAGGAGATGAAGTTGGCTCTGCTGCTCAACGTGATTGATCCCCGCATTGGGGGAGTGATGATCATGGGTGACCGTGGAACGGGTAAATCGACCACGATTCGAGCCCTCGCCGACCTGTTGCCCGATATCGACGTTGTTGCAGGGGACCCCTACAACAGCTCCGCATCAGACCCAGACCTTCAGAGCAGTGAAGTTCGCGAGCGAATGGTGCAGGGAGAAAGCCTGAGCACAGAACCACGCCAGGTGCCCATGGTTGATCTACCTCTGGGTGCCACAGAGGATCGTCTCTGCGGAACGATTGATATTGAAAAAGCGCTCAGCGAAGGCGTACGAGCGTTTGAACCAGGGCTGTTAGCCAAGGCCAACCGAGGACTCCTCTACGTCGATGAGGTCAATCTTCTCGATGATCATCTCGTTGACGTTTTGCTCGACTCGGCAGCATCAGGCTGGAACACCGTTGAACGGGAAGGTGTGTCCGTCCGTCACCCGGCGCGCTTTGTTCTGATCGGCTCAGGGAACCCGGAGGAAGGTGAGCTGCGCCCCCAGCTGCTGGACCGATTCGGCATGAGTGTGGAAGTGCGCACGGTTCGTGACCCTGAACTGCGCGTTCAGGTGGTGGATCAGAGAACCGCCTTCGACAGCGACCCCGATGCTTTTTCCGGAGCGGTGGAAATCAATCAGAACGCACTGCAGCAGAAAGTTGTCGAGGCTCAGCAGCTGCTCGGCCAGGTGAGCATCGACGAAGACCTGCGCCTGCGCATCTCAGCTGTCTGCGGAGAACTGGACGTTGATGGTCTGCGGGGCGACATCGTGACCAACCGCGCAGCCCGGGCCCTTGCCGCCTTTGAGGGCCGAACGGAAGTGACCGAAGAGGATGTGGCCCGTGTTGCGTCCTGCTGTCTACGCCACCGACTGCGCAAGGATCCGCTTGAGCAGGTGGACTCCGGCGACCGCGTCGTGAAGGTGTTCTGCAAGGTGTTCGAACGCAGCGAAAGCAGCGATCGGACCGACTTCGAACTGGCCGTCGCCGCCTGATCGCCTCAAACTCAGCCCATGCGCATCCTCGGGATTGATCCCGGCCTGGCCCGGGTGGGCTACGGCGTCATTGACACAGATGACGGCAACCAACGCATGCTGGATTGCGGAATTATCCGCACAGATCCCGGCAGGAGTGACGGTGAGCGGATGGTGGAGATCGCAGCGGATCTTCGCCAGCTGATCCGCATCTGGCGGCCCGAACTCGCTGCGGTGGAGAAATTTTTCTTTTATCGCTCGAGCAACACCATCAATGTGGTGCAGGCCAGAGGGGTGGTGATGATGACCTTGGCTCGTTTCAAAGTGCCGGTGGTGGAGTTCCCGCCTATGCAGATCAAGCTGGCTGTGGCTGGCTTCGGCCACGCTGAAAAGGATGAGGTGTTGGAGGCGGTGATGCGTGAGCTGGATCTGGACCAGCCGCCGCGGCCTGACGACGCTGCCGATGCCCTTGCGGTTGCCCTGACCGGCTGGTTCCAGCAGTGACTGACAAACAAGAACTTCGTCGCATGTTCCGTCAGAGGCGACGGGACGCAAAAGATGTGGCACCCGCCATCCAGGAGGCTGTTCTCGCACTCATCGAGAGCTGTTCTCCAAACCAGGTGGGCTTGTATTCGGCTCTCCCGGGGGAAGTGGATCTCTTCAGCCTGCGGCAACGCATTGCCGCCCCGGTGGCTCTTCCTCGGGCTGATGGTGAAGGAAGACTGGAGTACCTGAGCTGTTGCGGGACCACTCTGGAGCCTGACGGATGTCAGATTCCCGCCCCGTCCACTGGAACTCCGTTGAGGCCACAGCAGCTCAGCCTGCTGCTTGTGCCTGCTCTCGCGATTGATGCCACTGGAATCCGCCTTGGCTACGGCGGTGGGTACTACGACCGGCTCAGGGCGAAAAACGACTGGGCCAAGGTGCCGGCATGGGCGGTCCTGCCATCCATCTGCTTCAGCTCAGCCCCGCTGCCGCGGGATCCATGGGATGTGCCCTTTCACGGCTGGATCACCGAGTTCGGCCCTGGCCGTCCCTGACAAGCCAGCGCATCATGAATCGGTGCCATTGAAATCGGTTCATGCTTCGCCAGTTGGCCACGTTGCTGCTGTTGAGCCCGGTCACCCTGATGCCGGTTCAGGCTCACCAGATTGAAAGCGCGCTTAGTTACCTGGATGGAAGGCTGGAGCTGAGCAGCAGCTTCTCCAACGGTGAGCCCACCCAGGGAGCTGTCGTGCGCTTGCTGAATGCTGACGGCAGCGCCGGTACGGAACTTGGGCGAACGGATGCCTCAGGCAAATTGAAGCTCGACCTCAGTGGCGTCGACGACGGAGTGGTTGATCTGCAGGTGGATGGTGGCCCCGGCCACCGTGATTACCTAGAAATGCGTGTCAACGACGGTGAGGTGAATCCGGAAGCCGTGGTTTCCCTCCCTGTGAGTTTGGTGCTGATCGGTTTGCTCGTTAACGTTCAACGTCGAATTGATGAGGACATCGATGACCACCAGCACCGGCAGTGAAGCTCTGGACCGGATGGTGGAGAAGCTCGGCAGTACCGCTGACCCGAAGCGCCGCTACGAATATGTTCTCTGGCTTGCGAAGAAACTGGAGCCGATGCCGGCAGAGCAGCAGACCGAAGCCATCAAGGTGAAAGGTTGTGTATCCCAGGTCTTTGTTCAAGGAAGGCTGGACCAAGGCCTGATGCGCTGGCAGGGTGACTCAGACGCTCTGATCACCAAAGGATTGCTGGCGTTGCTGATCCAGGGGCTCGATGGATTGACACCAGAGCAGGTGCAGTCGATGGACCCGGCTTTTATCGCCACCACTGGACTTCAGGCCAGCCTCACACCTTCTCGAGCCAATGGCTTTCTGAACATCCTGCGCACGATGCAGCAACAGGCCAGAGATCTGGCCAGCTGATCGAAACCGATCAATACATAGAGTCTTCCTTAAACGTTCCAACACAGAACACAGGGAATGGGAACAAGGATCGGAGTTGGCCTGTTGGGCTTGGGCACCGTGGGTGGCGGGGTGGCTTCGATCCTGCTGAATCCCCAGGAACGTCATCCCCTTGTGAAGGATCTTGAGCTGGTGAAGGTTGCTGTACGCGACCTCAAGCGTCCCAGGCCGGTGGCGCTCCCCGATGCGATGTTGACGACTGATCCAGCAGCTGTGGTGAACGACCCAGCTGTGGATGTGTTGGTGGAAGTGATCGGGGGCATCGAACCAGCCCGGAGCCTTATTCTCCAGGCCATTGACGCCGGAAAATCCGTGGTCACCGCCAACAAGGCAGTGATCGCTCGCCATGGCACAGAGATCGCTGCTGCTGCCAAAGCAGCCGGTGTGTATGTGCTGATCGAAGCAGCAGTGGGCGGTGGGATCCCGATCATTGAACCCCTGAAGCAGTCGCTGGGGGCGAATCGTATTGATCGGGTCAGCGGCATCATCAACGGCACCACCAACTACATCCTCACCCGCATGGCGGAGGAGGGAGCCGCCTATGAAGCGGTTTTGGCGGATGCGCAACGGCTCGGATACGCCGAGGCGGATCCTGCTGCTGACGTGGATGGTCTGGATGCAGCCGACAAGATCGCCATCCTTTCAACCCTGGCCTTTGGGGGCCCCATCGACCGAAGCGCGATTCCAACGACTGGGATCAGCGCTCTGCAAGGCAGCGACGTCGACTACGCACGCCAACTGGGCTATGGCGTCAAGCTGCTGGCCGTTGCCGAGCGCCTTGGCAAGGAGGGGCATGATCCACTGCCCCTGTCGCTCAGGGTTCAGCCAACCCTTGTTCCCAAGGACCATCCACTTGCCGGAGTGAACGGTGTGAACAACGCCATTCTGGTGGAGGGCGAGCCGATCGGCCGAGTAATGTTCTATGGGCCAGGCGCAGGCGCAGGACCCACAGCCTCCGCCGTGGTCGCTGACATTCTCAACATTGCAGGCATCCGCCAGGCCAGCGATTCCGCCGGAAGCGTGGATCCTCTTCTGGCTGCAGACAGCTGGCGCTCCTGTGTTCTGGACGAAAGCGGCGCCATCCGCCAACGGCACTACGTGCGATTCAACACACTGGATGCACCGGGTGTGATTGGAAAAGTGGGGGGTTGTTTCGGCGAGTGCGGCGTCTCAATCCAATCGATCGTGCAGTTCAACGCAAGCGAGGCGGGTGCGGAGATCGTTGTGATCACACACGAAGTGACTGAAAGGCAGGTCAGCGATGCTCTCCAGGCAATCACGGATCTCCCTGAGGTCTCCGGCTTGGCTGCTCACCTCGGCTGCCTCTGATCAGATGCCAATCGCCTGTAGAAACCATTGCTCCCTGGCCAACCAGCTCTCCGGTGCGGCACGATGTCAAGAACCATCACAAGCGGGATCTGACCAGCCAGATCCATGCTGCTAATCGTTCATGCCGAACGTCGCGCTCCGATCCATTGTTCAAGGCTGCAGTTTGTCGGAAGCTGCCGTTGAAATGAACATTCATCAGGGTGATCAGGTCAATTTGCATGCTGATCAGCAGACCTATCAGGTGATCGGTGTCGACGGAGATCACAACCGCTGCTGGATCCGTCGCTGGCCGATCGATCCCCAGAGCGGTTCACCTGTGTTTGAGGTTTCCCTGCAGCAAATTGCAGACTCAGTCAGTTAAAGCGTTCTTTGTTGGACCAACAGTCTTGAAGCCCGCTGCTGGATCGTCCCTTCTGGGCAGACTCCTGGCTCTCACCACCGTCTTGACTGTCATGGGCGGGGTTGGGTGCACATCGATCAACCGCACCGATCGAATCACCGTTGCAGCAGCGGGGAAAATCACCTCACTGGATCCCGCCCAAGCCAGCACAGTCAGCACGCTGCAATTACTGAGTGCCCTGGGTGATCCCCTCTACGAACTCACCACCGAAGGGGAACTCGAACCCCGTCTGGCGGATGCTCAACCTGATGTCAGCCCTGACGGACTGACGATCACGATCCCCTTGCGCCGGGGAGTTCGTTTTCACGACGGCACCGATTTCAATGCTGAGGCTATGGCGTTCAGCCTGAAACGCTTTTTGGAGATCGGCAGCCTCAGTTATGTGGTTGGTGGCCGCATCGCAGCAGTGGAAGCACCGGAACCGCATCGAATGGTGTTGAAGCTCACCCGGCCATCCACGTCTCTGGCTGGCCTGCTCACTTCGGTGAACCTCACGCCCATTTCGCCAACGGCCTACGCCGAGCACCGCGAACAATTTCTGCACGACCGCTTCGTGGGTACCGGGCCTTACCGGCTAACCCATTTCAGTGATCATCAACAACGCCTGGAGCCCTTTGAGAACTACTGGGGAGAACAGCCTCGCAACAACGGAATTGATCTGATCAGCCTGAGCAATTCAACGGCCCTGTTCGGAGCACTGCGCAGCGGAGAAGTCGACGTCTTGATGTCACCCTCGATTGACGAAGACCAGCGCCACGCCCTCCACCAGGACGCTCAGGCCGGAAAGCTGCAGGAAGCCATTGGTCCAGCCTCCGAAATCGGATACATCACGTTGTTGAGTCGTGGAGAACCTCTTGAGCGGCAACCGCTGCGACAGGCTCTGGCCCTGAGCTTGAACCGCCATGAAATCAGCCAACGCGTGAGTTATGGGTTACGTCGCCCGCTGCGAAGCCTGATTCCCCCGAGCCTCACTACGAACCAGGACCCAATCTGGCCGGAGCACGATCCCGCAGCTGCTCGCGTAATCCTGCAAAAAGCCGGTTATTGCAACGGCCGTTCTCTGACCCTTCCGCTGACTTTTCGATCCAATGTTCCAGCCGACAAGCTGCTGGCACTCACCTGGCAAGCACAGATCAAACGAGACCTGTCCGACTGCCTGGCTCTGGAACTGGATGGCGTGGAATCCACCACGATTTATCGACAGCTTGGGGAAGGAACTTTCAAAGCGGTGATGCTTGATTGGCGTGGCAGCTATCCGGACCCCGAGGCCTATCTGACACCCTTACTGAGCTGCAACAGAGCCGAACAGTCCATCTGCCAGGAGGGAGAGGCCGCCATCAGCGGCAGTTTCTGGACCACTCCCGGATTGCAGGATGCCCTGGAAAGCAGTGACCGGATGGCAGGGCCCAATCGATCCGACAAGCTGCGGTGGATTCAAGCTCAGGCTGCAGAAGGCTCGGCCTATATCCCGGTGTGGCTGGTCGCGCCAACGGCATGGTGCCAAACCAACCTCGTGCCGCCTCGATTCGACGGCAGCGGCCATCTGCTGCTTGCCGAGCTGATGCATGCACCGGCACGCGGAGTCGCGAACTGATGGGACGCAGCGGAGCCCTGCTGCGCTACAGCGCCACACGCCTTGGGCTGGCCCCGCTGATGCTCTGGTTGATTGCCACCCTGGTGTTTCTCCTGTTGCGGGTTGCCCCGGGAGATCCTGTGGATGCTGTGCTGGGCAGCCGAGCTCCTGCGGTGGCCAAGGCCGCCATGCGGGCACGCCTCGGGTTGGACAAAACGCTGCCGGATCAGTATCTCGACTACCTGCGTGGCCTCCTGCATGGAGACCTGGGTCAGGGACTGATCAATGAAGAACCGGTGCGAGACATCATCAGCAGAACCTTGCCTGCCAGCCTCGAACTCAGCGTGATTGCCCTTGCCCTAGCAGCACTGGTCGGCCTCAGCATCGGCTTCAGTGGGATTGCACGGCCTGAGGGGAAACTGGATCTGGCCGGGAGGCTGTATGGCCTTGGCACGTATGCCCTTCCCCCCTTCTGGGTGGCAATGCTGCTGCAACTGCTATTTGCAGTCAGTCTGGGGTGGTTGCCGGTCGGGGGACGTTTTCCTCCCAGCCTCATGCCGCCTGAAGGCACGGGTTTCTACCTGATCGACAGCATCCGCAACCTCGACATGACGGCCCTGAAGGGCACGCTTCGCCATCTGCTGCTGCCGGCCGGGACTTTGGCGCTGCTGCTGAGCGGCACCTTCACCACTGCCCTGCGACTCAATCTTCGGCGAACACTCATGGGAGATTATGCGGAAGCGGCCCGCAGTCGAGGACTGAGCGAACGGCAAGTCGTGCTGCGCCACGGGCTGCCCAATGCGCTGTTGCCCGTGCTCACCATCGCGGGCATCACCGTGGCATCTCTGATCGGCGGTGCTCTCTTGATCGAAGTGACCTTCTCCTGGCCAGGGATTGCCTTGCGCCTGCAGGAAGCGATCAACCAGCGGGACTATCCCGTTGTTCAGGGCATCGTGGTGGTGATTGCAGCATTGGTGGTGCTGGTCAGTGTGGCCGTTGACCTCCTGGTGGCTGCCTTGGACCCAAGGGTTCGCTACTGATAACGGCGGTACAGAGTCCTGGCGCCTTCAATGGTGAGCCGATGCCAGCGCACGCCTCCATCACTCCAGTGTTCATCGACCGGCGCCGATGAGTTGGCCGAAAGACCCGACAGAAACACAACAATTTCATTGGCGATGATCCTTTGCGCCCTGCGGGGATTGACACCGACCAGGTCCTCTCCGAGCTGGAACAGATCGTCTTCACGCGTGCCGACCTGAGTGTCACCTACACGAATCGGTGAAAAGTGGCTGGCTCCCTCGATCACCACAACGCGGCTGTACGGATGCTGAGCCAGGGAAGCCAACAGACCGATCTGCTCGTCCAGCGGTGGGGTGATCAGGTCGAGGGTTCCACCGATCAGCAACAGAGGCGTAGGGCTGGGGTCGGTTGAACCAACAGGCCAGATCACACTGCCGAGGCTGTTGAGGCCCACCACTGCGGCCGGGGAAACCGGCACCGAACGAGACCGCAGTACGCCGCGTTCAACCAGTTCGCACTGCAACAACCTCGAAAGATTGGTGAGAGGCAGATCCCCAAGGGCCTTTTGACAGCGCTGATCCATCCCGCTCTGGGGCGAATGCCCTGAGGAAACAAGTGCTGTCAGGGCCCCCATGGAGTGACCGGCCAGCACCACCCGCTCTCCCTGAATCGGGATGCGCTGCTGTGCTTGAGCCGACAGCACGGCCTCAAGGTCCTGTTGTCGATCCTGAAGTGCACGTGCTCCATCAAAGGATTCACGACCTTCCAGCAGAGCCTGCACGGCAGCGGCATCGCTGCCAGGATGCTCGAGAAGCACCACTGGCCAGCCAGCCGCCGCAAGGTGCCTTGCAAGCCACTTCAAATGATCAGGGCTGCCGCCAAGCCCGGGCATCAGAGCCACCCAGAGACGATCTGCGCGGGGGTTGGACGGTGTCCAGATCCTCAGTTCAAGAGATGTTGAACGGTGGGCCACCGGCAGCTGCACCGCCATCCCTTGAACACTGCTTGCTAATGGAGAAGGCAGCATGAATCGCGCCATGGCCTCCGGCTGACTGAGACCGGTCATCAGAGCCTGATGCCGTTTCAGCTGCAAGCGCCAGCGGGACGCTGCCAACACCAGAGCATCAAGATCCAGCCGCAACTCCTGACCCGGAAGTGCTTCGAGTAAATCGAGTGTGGAGACCTGGCTCCGCTTCTTGAGCAACTGCTCAAGGGTCGTCAGGACCACATCACTGCTGATGCGGTCTCCGTCCATCAGGCGCACCACATCACCGATCGCATCGAGCAACCGGCCTGCAGACCAGCTGCGCAGCACTTGCTCTCCAAAACTGCGTCGCGTCAGCACCGGGGCCTGTAACAGCTGCATGAGGCCAAGCCGGCTCTCCTCATCGAGCAGCTGCATCCAAGGTCCCAGTTCGGTTCGAACCCTGCCTTTCGAACTGACCCAGGCGCGCAGATCATCCACCTCCACAGGCAGAACAACCCCTTCGATGCTCACCTCAAGACGGTCAGCAGCCCGAAGGGACCACGATGACGCCTGGTGGAGCAGCAGACTGCTCATCAGGCCCATCGCGATGCACTGTCCTGTTAAGCGTCCGCGCAGCAACGCCCGACCCTCTGCGGTGGTGGTCCCAGTTTCCTTCAGCTCTCCGAAATGTCACGCGGCTGAGATTTCTCGCCTCGATCGGAGCTGGCGGGGTCATGTTCATGACCCCGCTGATTTTTCACGCGATCGACTTCTCCGCCAGCCAGGTGGGCAGTGGCCTGGCGATTGCCGCCCTGATCGGAACCGTGGTGCGCCTGGTTTGCGGAGCTTTGCTCGACCGCGGACTCAGTTGTTCGTGGCCGGTGCGGATCACGACACTGTTGGCGATAACGGCGGATTGTGTCTTGATTCGAGCGGAGAGTTACGGCGGCTATCTGATCGGTCAATTGCTGTTGGGCTGTGCCGCTGGGCTGTACTGGCCTGCCATTGAACTGGCGGTGCCGCTGAGCTGTGGAAGCGTGCCTTCCGGTCGTGGTTATGCCTTGGTCCGCAGTGCGGATGCCCTTGGAATCGGAATTGGAGCCCTGATCGGCACAGTCGCAGCGACCCTGGACACACTGCGCGTTGTTTATGCCGTTGAAGTCCTCTGTATGGGAGCTGTGCTGGTCCTGATCAGCCTTCAACCCTTGATCGACGGCCAGACGGTGCGTGATCTGAATCGGGCTGCCGCAAATTCCGACAACAGCGTTTCAGCACCATCCCGAGCCTGGTTGCTTCATCTGTTGCCGGTTCTGGGAATCAGCATCGTTGCGACAGGAATTCTGGCGCTGCAACAAAGCGCGCTTCCTCTGGACCTCGTTCGCGGTGGGGTGGCTCGGCCTGGCTTGAGTGAAAGCCACAGCAGCGCTCTGATTGCCCTTCAACTGACGCTTTTGGTCAGTCTTCAGTGGCCCGTGGGCCGATGGTTAGCCGATCGCAGCGTGGCGTTTGGGTTGGGATTGAGCCTGG
This sequence comes from Synechococcus sp. AG-673-B04, assembly GCA_003211235.1. Taxonomy (GTDB): domain Bacteria; phylum Cyanobacteriota; class Cyanobacteriia; order PCC-6307; family Cyanobiaceae; genus Parasynechococcus. The sequence continues at coordinate 25,884 of QCTG01000004.1, read as the reverse complement.
CTGGATTCAGCCTCGGTTGCGGGTTGATTGCGCTCTCTTCCTTGTTCGAAGCCGGCACAGCCCTTGTGCTTTTGGCTCTGCTGCCGATGGCGTTTGCCCAGGCGGCGTTCCTGCCAACAGCCACCGAGGCCGTGATCGAGGAGACACCCCCTGAGCATCGGGGGCTGGCCATGGCTCTGTTCTCCCAGTGTTTCACCGTGAGCGCAATCGTGGCACCGCTCGCAGGAGGAGCTCTCTTGGACGCACAGAACAACGGAGTTGTTTTGTGGCTGTTGATGGGAGCTGCCTGCCTCACGATGCTGCCTGCTCTACGAAATCTGCAGCCCCGCTATCGAAGTTCAACGGAGCTCAACCCAATTAACACCGAGCGCGTCACAGATGCCATTGCAGGCCCGCACTGAAAGTTCTCAGCCACCCCCATTCCTGGTGATATCGAAGGTGGGAACAGGAGCCCCACCATTGTTTGGAATCATGTAAACCGTTCGGTTGGTGTCGTTCTCTCCCTTGGTGATCCAGAGGTATTGCAAATAGCCAGGGTTGTTCTTGAGGCTTTCGCCGATGATTTTGTTGGCTTTGGAGACACCCTCTGCCCGAATGATCTCCGCTTCAGCCAACTGAGCGGCTGAATCTTTTTTGGCCTGAGCCTCCAAAACCGCCACCTTGCGAGTGAATTCCGCCTCCCGTAGCAGGGCTTTACCGTTCAACGTCCTCACCCATACGCCGTACTGAGGTACAGCGAAGGCGGCAATCCCGAAAACGGCTGCGGCAATCCCGAGACGGCGCAGAGTTGTCCAACGGTTGGGGCCGGACTCGGGCCTGGAAGTTTGCTGAGGCATCGCAGGCTTTTTTGCCCTTGTAGCAAGGATCCAAGGCCTGCAAACCCTGCATCGCCAAACTGGCTCAGAGGATCAAACGTTAAAAAAGAACTCTCTTAAAGATAGTCATCTCAATGGATTACAGAGAAAAACAGGTATTGGACTTTAGTTAGACTTATTTACATACCCGGATAAATTACTGCTGATGGCGACTGATATGCGTGAAAGACAGGCATTCGTAACATTTGCTACACATTTAGCCAGGCATCCGCAACACGATTAATGGCCAGGCTTCAGCCAGTCAAAATTAGTGATAGAAGAAGAATGCGAAACGAAACAGGCGGCACAGACCAGTTGGTTTGGGGAGCGATAGTTATCGGTTGGCTCTTCGGAATTACAACGATGCTGCTTCTTGGCTACTCACCCGATAACTGCTTTATCCAGAACTGAGCGCCAGGCTTCAGCAGGTTCAGAGTCAGCAGCAAAGGATAGCAGCGAGAATGATTATCATTCCCGCTGGAATAACAGCAATAGTTTCTCCAACACTCCACTAGCCTCAACTAACGCAGTGGATGTGTGGCAGTAGTTAGACAACATCAAGCCAGATTGTTAGACAACCTCCAGGTACCAGCTAATACTCACGACTACAAGGCTCTGTATCAAGCGTAAGAGGAGGTGGATAGGCAATACACAAGGCAGCACATAAGACGCCTCACAGAGGCACACAGGCGTCACCAACACACAGCCTAGTTAAAACATTTATGTAGACAGTTTAACGCGCTTCACTCGCTGGAAGAACTACGAGGAGTGACAACTGCTAGCTGCAAATAAATACAGACTGCAGTGAAATAGCAATACATATAACTAGGTACCAGCAGCAATTAGCAGGGAAAGGATCTACCCTCGGGGGGGTTGGGGTGTGGAGGGGCTAATTTGTGTCCCTATTACATCGCTATAAGGTAAGACAAATTTATTCTAGTTAAATACTCCATCTATCTCTCTCCCTTTCCCTTTTTCTTTATCTTGAGCTCTTTTTTGCTCCATACGTTTTATTTGCTGTTGCTGGTAATACCGGTCTTGAATCATCCTTAAATGGCTTGAATTCTGCTGTTGTTGCAATACATTTGCATTAGGAATATTGTATTGAGCTAACGCTGAAGCGGCGATAGAGAATGGCATAAGTGCAATGATGAATACTAGGAATGTCATGATCGACTAAAGAACTTTCTAATTGATAGCCAAGAACAGTGAATAAAGCTATGCTACGTATCAATTAATCTATCTTGCGCAACTCTACATAAATCATTAGCTATAATCCTAAGTCTCAGTCTGAAATAGTTTTTTCTGATTTTTAGGCAGATTTGCTCAACTTCATTAATCAGTCTCTTTCAGCACAACAGCTAGGACACCCAGCTTTCTAATCTCATAACAGTTAATAGGTGTAGCTAGTGAACTCAGCTCCTAGTTGTCCAATCAGAATAAATCTTCCAGACATAGAAGACCCATCTTCTCTACAGACTCACTGTTTAACAGCACATGAGATTGAATGGAGAAGGTGGTCAACATGGCAGCAAGAAAGGACTGCAAGAAAAAGGATTAAGAGATATATGATTAGAGATAATTATTAGGCTCTGAGACCTACTTAGAAGGCTCTTTAGCATGAACAAGTTGTTAGCTATTGAATTGCTATCTGTAGGTTTATCTCTTGAGGTGCTATTGACCCAATAGTAGGAGTCAAATGATATTTTCAATTCCATCTAAATTGTATTTACTTAGGGTCTCGTGGGTGGCACCACGTTGCAAAAGCGCTTAGATAACTACGCGCTGTTTTAATGAAAGCTAAAAGGACAAATGGAATTCAGATGGTATTAAGCATATCCCTTTACGGAAGATATAAAGCATTACATCAAAATTGGCATGAGCCTATTACCTTTATTTAAGGAGTGTTGAAGACTGTGAAAAGTCTATTTCCTCAAGACGAAGAGAGTAGCAATAACGAAGAGGAGAAGAAAAGGATGAATCACATACTGAGAGCTCGCATTGATAGCCACACCAGACGATGGGCAAGGCAACAAGAAGAACGTTTATATGCCGATGAAAGGTACATGGATGCGCATGCTGTAGACGAAGAGTTCAATTTATAAATAGGAGGGAGCATCTTTCATCTGGATATTGGGCGAGTATCCATCTGCTATCCAGAAACCTAAAGCGGCGGCAAGCAAAATAAACGGCGGAAGCAGCTTCTTCAAGTCGATTGTTGCCTGTTGAGCGTTAGTTACTATTAATTCAGCAAATACTCTATAGAAAGTCCACGCAAGCATATACTTGCGGCTAAAGTAGATTTCGAAGCAAAACAAGGGGTAAACGTTCAATGATTACCAATATACTTTATGATAAAGCAGGATAATCATTATGTCATGGAGAAGAGAAACCAGAGAAAAAAATCCATTTTTTATCAGAATTAATAAAGCTGGTGCAACAGGATGAGAGGCGGAACTGGCAGCAAAAGAAGGAAAATTACGGCGGTATCAGCAAATGTTACTGACTTATTTAATTTCAATAAATCCATTGTTCCGCATGGAGGCACACTATCGAAAATCAAATTCAAACAACGTCGCAATGGAACGTACGTAGTCAAGATCTTTCAGGACACTAACAACAACGGTCGTGTCTCTAAGAAAGAACTTATTTATAAAGGCAAAAGTAGTCATGACTTTGAAAGGGATATATTGACTAATTTTGATGGCGAGATTCGATTAAGAAAAAATATGCATAGGTGTGAGTGGGTGACTGCTAAATTTCCAGATGAGTTGATTGCTTGTACAATGGAATACATCCCTACAACTTATCATTGCGTGTTAAAATATGATGAGGGAGAACGCTTTAAGTTTGAAGGAATTGGTGATTTTGCAACAGACGATACCTATCGTATTGTGGACTATTAGCTATAGCAGAAATTAGATAGCAAGCTTTTGAAATTTTAAATTATCAAACCTCCACTTAGCAATACCACCGGTGAAGTCCAGGTGAGGATTAGCTGGTCTGGTTAATTCTTGAAAAACAGGTGCAGAGAAAGATTGCATAGCTTGAGGTCTACCAGAAGTAGTAGAAATACGTAGTGAAGATTTCATGGTTATAAAAAGCTATAATGGTTATTAGTAGGTTTGACCATTGCATAGATGCAAGGTTTAATATTGATTAGGCTTAGTCAATCAGGAGGAAGTCAGTAAGGTGAGAGCAGAAGATGTCTCCATCTACAAAGTAAGGGAAATGAATAATCCCTAGTAACGCTAGGAAACGATAATAACTAAGCATTTGATTGTTTAAATAATAGGATGTGTTGGTAATACTCCAACATCTGTGAATGGTAGTTTCCACCCAGACTTAATTCACAGAGCGTCTTCACCATCCTTCAGACTGGCGCAACGAAAGCTGCGTCAGTAAGAGAACTTTTCCAGTGTAAAATCCATACTTAGTTTAGTGTCGTAATGGGACGACAATCAATCAATACTCAATCAAATAAATACATCAATAGCATCATCATTACCATCCATCAGCATCTGAGCAGCGTGAGCTTCCCAGCCAGATAGAGCTTCAGTATCACCAAGAGCAGCTAGGTCAGACTTAAAGTCAGCAGCTAAGCCTTCAGCTACACCTTGGGTTTTCCCTGATGTCCTAATCGGATGAATGTATTCGGGAAGTGATTGAGGTGTTGCCGTAGCAGCTAGGTGTCTCTTGACTTTGTCTGGAGTGTTAGTTCCGGTGCTCACGCGTAGGCGGCTAGACAAAGGCTTTTGAGGCTTGTAGTTTCCGTAGTCTTCGTGATTAGTCATCAGGCATCCTCAAATTTCATAAAGATGTAGTCCGCACAAGAACCACAAGCTTCCATCAACTTCTCTTTAGAAATCAGTTCTACTTCTAGAACAGCTTGTAGTTTGAGGACTATGTTGATGTTGATAGTATCTCTTGAATTAACGATGTCTGAAAAGACAAGGTTAGAAAATCCAAGCTGTTTGTCTAGGTCATTACTAGCGCCGTAGCTGGTTGTAACTACTAGACCACCAGTTCCTGAAGCTTCAGCTGGTTGAAGAGCGTTCTTGCGAGAATAGTAGGCATCTTTTAGCTCCCGGCGCTGTTCATCAGTAATGCGAACGCGAGCACTAATAAGCACTGGAAGTGAATTGTATTTAAAATCGTAAGTCATAATCAATCAAGGTTGAAATAAAAATAGTTTGAGGTAAATCTTGTAGTTAGTTTGTAGTTGCTAAAGAGCTTTGGTTAAATCAAGCTTTAGTTCAAACGACTACATTTCTTTGGTAGCCTCTGCCACCTGGATTAAGTGAGGTTAATTAATCTGTTCCTTTTCAGAAATAGTCATAGCTTTAACTCATCTCAAGTTTCATATGATGGGAAACAACACTGCCAATGACATCATCACTGTGCCTAGTCACCTTGCTGAAACTCTCCGCTATAAGACCTATGTTTGGAATAAAAAGGCTGACATTCTTAGATTGGCTAATCAAATAGTTCAAAACAAATCAGATAATGTAACCTTCTTGGGTTACCCACTTGAATAAAAGGGTTAAATTCTAAAAAGCAGACATAAGGGAAGGTAGCGACAAAAACAGTTTGAAAAGGATATTTGTTGATACAACCAATAATGGTTGATTGGTTTAATTTAAAAAATAGAGCAACCAACACTATGAAAGTAACTTTTCCAAAAAATGATGGTGATGAAGGCGGAACTGAAGCAGATGAGCCTAAATGGCTTACAGAGTTCTGTAAGGACCACGCCTTAACTTACATAGTAAAGAGATGTGATTTTTTGATGGAAGCCGGAAGGTTGCTAGACACAGAAGCAATTCATAAAGAGTTTGATTACTAATTAAGAGGCTTCTTTGTTTTGGGTTTAGGTATTTTGACTTCAGGTAAGCCACGCTTACTAAGGTCTTTTTTGATGGCTTTATCAAGCTGCTCATCAGCTGGAGGAACTGGCGCAGCGTTAGTTTGAAATACCCATAGTATATATAGTATAGGCAGTGAAACAGTGAGACACCATATGTGGTTTTTTGAGACAACCAAGACAAGCCTTGTTCTCAATAACGATCACTTACGCAGCCATAGTTTCAAGCAAGTTACTACTAACTATGACTGACTAAAGCCATAGCTTGAGCAGGAATATGTAGCAATCAATTCAGAAATAAAGCCCTAGACCCTATAAGTTCATAGAAAATTAGATGTTATGAAAATAAAAATTGTTCCCATACTCTGCTTGTTCTTACTACAGCCCACAGCACTAGCCAATACCGAGGACAACAAGGAAGATAAAAAAGTTGAAAAAAGCTGCGGCAAACTTGAGACGAAAATAATAATAGGTGAGACAGAAGGTTATAAATTGTCTAATAAAATGAAGGAAGCTACAACCGAAAACGAATGGTGCTATTACAGGAAACAGTATGTTAGAGGATACAAAAACCATTTAGAGAATATGATTGAATACGCTAGATGCAAGTATTTAGCAGAAGATAATCCTGACTATAAATCATACGAAGAGCAACACGAGTTTAATGAACAACGCCATCAAGAGATGGTATCAAACACATTATTAGCTTGTCCTTATTCTATGTAGAACTGGGTCTTTCACAATCATCAGTTAATAACGGAAGTAGGAATAACGAACTTTGATAACTTCCCATTCTTCCAACGACATCTCTTCCTTATCTGTCTTTCTTTGTTCGCAGACAAACTGACGGGTTTGTGCCTCGTCCTCACATTTACGCTTCCATCTCCACTTGCTTTCCGTCATCGCCTCTCTATCAACAACAGCAATAGGAGGTTCACAGTTCTGTTCAACAAACGCTTTTGCGTTTTGTGAATATCCCCAACTTATCAGGTCGTTTCTATAAATCTTGCGATTGTAATTTGTGTTTTCTACTCTTAGAACTGGTTCCTTCTCCATTATCTTCTGTCTTTCCTCTATACACATCAGCTCAAGTTCCCTTTGCTTAAATTTTCTTGACTGTTCATAGACCGCATCAGTCGCCTTCTCTATCACAAGAACTTGTCCTCCTTCGCTCCTGTAATTAGTCGCCGCAATCTCCGCCTCCTTCCTACTCCCGAACTTGGTTGAACAAGAAGTAAGAACTTTTGAAGCAAGGAGGATAGTTAGTAGTTTCATTAGTGATGTAGTAGTGGGTCAGCTCAAGCCGCTGTAATCAAGATGGTCATAACGGAAGGTGCTAGCCAATCGCTCTCTCAATTCTGTTGCTTGATTGATTAGCTTCTTCGCTTCTCTCCTGCTATTCGTTTGTTAAGCCTGCCTCATAAGCATAGCATAATTGTTAGTTAAATTGTTCATAGTGTTTGATTGATTGTCGTAATAGTCTTGTGTTTGTTTTTAATACTGACGCAACGATGTTCCAGCTGATGCCGTTGTTGTGTAGCTCAATAGCCCGTCGCGCAAGTTCTTCAGTTAGATAAATCCACATAGATGTTCTCTGGTGTAGTTAGTGTTGAGCCTGTCTTTCTTTTACCAAACTCTATGTGAGCAGCTTATTTAGTTGCTCTTCTACTTTGTGTTAATCGGGCATATATCTTTTCCAATACAGCCACACTGTGACCTAACTGAGTAGATGCTAGATAGACATCCACTCCCATATCCATTAGTTCCTGTGCTCTAGTGGAACGGAGGGAATAGATGGTGTAACTATGTTCGGACATCTGTGGTCCTTTTAGCTCACCTTCTATCTTATTAATCATATATCTCCATCTAATATTCAGTGTGTTGTAAGGTGGTAGCTTCCATTCATTCTTATCAGGCAGACTGAAGACCAATACATCATCAGGGATAACAGGTAAACCATCATCCTTATCTCTCTTCAGCTCAACACCATTCAGTTCAAAGTGAAGCTCATTCTTATCTAGGTATTCTCTCAGGTCTCTCTTCCATCTAGCCAATAACTCAGCACTGTTACTTGTGATTTCACGCTGTGCGCCAGTCTTTGATTTAAGAACCCTGATGTGAGACACATACCTATATACCCTGCCTAGGTCTTCAACCACTTCAGGTCCTAACTCCCACTCTTCAAAACCTTGTGCCTTTAGCTCTCCAAGGTCTAAGTCTCGTTGTCGTTTGCTAATCCTGCCTACATTCTCAAACTCAATGTCTCTCCACTTCATCCTCCTAGCTTCATCTGGTCGCATACCAGTTTGCTTTAACACCAGTAGCAAACTATAAAAATGCTTCCGCCATAAAGCAGTCCTAGGGTTTGGATGCTTCTCTGCTGCTTTCACATACCTTCTTAGGTGCTTAAGAATAGTGTTCCATTCATCAAGATCTCTGATTGGTGGATTGCTGTCCCAATCAGCATCAACCAGCCTTACCTTTGGAACTAAGTCTTTCTGAGCTGCCTCGTAGGCATCAAGCATCCTGTGCTTAATGAGATAGTTGATGAAACCACTAATAAGTGATAGCTCTTTCCTTTTAGTAAGTGCCTTGGCTTCACTCCGGTAAATAATATACTTATCCAGTGCTCCAACCTTTATATCTCTAGTAGTGAGCAGGTTGTATTCATCACAGTAACACAGGAAGTGTCTATCCAAACACTCCTTCTTGTTCTTGTAAGTTGATGGCTTCAGCAGCTCATTATCTACCTTCTCTTTCTCATCATCTAAATACTTACGCACCCACTATTTTAGTAATCCTTTCCTAGGTTTCTGCTTAGTGCCTTCCTTTGTGCCTCTCCTAGGCTGAGACGACTTAGCGTCAGTGGAATGAGTAGTAATGAATATGTCTAGTGCCTTACCGCAAGCATCTTCTTCTGTCTCTACATCATAAATCCTAGTGGTCTTGTAACCTCTCTTCGCTTTGATGTATTACCTTAAATAATAAGCAGATGTATCCCGTGTGTAGGTAATGACCTCTGCTCTTCCATCAAGGACAGGCTTTCTGGTTGCGATAGTTGGCATAGCTAAACAGTCAGCACCGGAGCACTGGTTAGAAGGTTCTTGCTGTAACTGTTCAGCACACGGGAAGAGTGGTTCATATTCAGTAACCCACCCACTGCGCCAGTTCATAGGCATCCAGCACGCTGTCTCCAAGGTCAGCAAATGCTTCTTCAAGAGTCAGGCTGTGCTCTTCAAGGAAGCGTTCAGCACCACGCCTAGTCAGTTGTCCGTATTCAGCAGCGGCTTCAAGTGTCGTCATTGAGTTCCTCCTGTTGAGTTGGTTACAGCCGGTTTGTTAGACCGCCTGTTGGACAACCCTATATAGAAACAACAAGAACGACTGCTATGACTTAGATCTTAGACGTTGAACAGGAACTCCATCACATCACCCTCTTCAACGACATACTCCTTGCCTTCACTCCTCAGCCAACCTTTCCCTCGCGCCTCGGAGAGAGAACCAGCTTCGAGCAATTTCGCCCAACCGATGGTCTGGGCACGAATGAAGCCGCGCTCGAAATCGGTGTGAATTACTCCGGCGGCCTGCGGAGCCGTCATTCCGGCCTTGAACGTCCACGCCCGGGTTTCCTTTTCACCGCTGGTGAAATAGGTGCGCAGACCCAGCAATCGATAGGTAGCGCGGATCAAGCTCTGCAACCCCCCTTCACTGACCCCCAGTCCTTCCAAATAATCAGCCGTCTCCTCATCTCCGAGCTCCACAAGCTCAGCCTCCACCTGAGCTGAAACCCGCACCGTCTCAGCTCCTTCATTCTCAGCGAGGGTTGTCACCTCCTCGCAGAAGCCGTTGCCATCGGCCAGATCTTCTTCACTCACATTCGTGGCGTAGATGATCGGCTTTGCCGTCAACAAACCCAAGGGTTTAACCAAACCAGCCTCCTCCTCACTGAGCTCAACACTGCGGGCCGCACCACCGGTTTCAAGAACCGCCTGGATCCGCTCGAGAGCGGCATCCTCAACCTGAGCTTCCTTGCTGGTGCGCGTCTGTTTCTTGAGACGCTCGCGCCGCTTCTCAATCTGAGCCAGATCCGCCAGACCAAGCTCGAGGTTGATCACCTCCGCATCGCGGGCAGGACCAATGGTGCCTGACACGTGGATGACGTCGTCATCCTCAAAACAACGGATCACATGGACGATGGCGTCCACTTCACGAATATTGGCCAGGAACTTGTTCCCCAAACCCTCGCCCTTACTTGCCCCCTTCACGAGGCCAGCGATGTCGACGAACTCCATTCGAGTCGGAATCGTGTTCTGACTCTTGCTGAGCTGGGTCAACCGGTCGAGGCGCTCATCTGGAACCGCCACCGTGCCAACGTTCGGCTCAATGGTGCAGAACGGGAAATTGGCAGCCTGGGCCTGGGCATTGGCCACCAAAGCATTGAACAGAGTGGACTTGCCGACATTGGGCAGTCCGACGATTCCGGCTTTAAGCATCGGCGGAATCTACCGACGAGCGGCGAGAATGTTGTGAAGTTTTGTGGGCCCATGCTGCAGACACTGCGACGACCCGTCTCCGATCCGCAGCTGGACGCCGTCGATGGCTCCATCAAGCGGAAGATCCGACCACCCAAACCGATCACAATCGCGTTGGCAGGCCTGCTGCTGGCCGGTGGAGCAGCCCTGCTGCGCTTCGGCCCGTTCACAGCCAACCAACAGGATTTGACGCCCTATGTCACATCAGCTGAGCGCGGGGTGCTGTCCGGCCTGATCACTGCCAGCGGTGAGCTGCTGGCGGTCCAGAAGGTGAATGTGAGTCCACGCCAGCAAGGCGTCCTCGATCAGCTCCTGGTGGATGAGGGCGATGCGGTAGAGCAGGGCCAACTCCTTGCCTTGATGGACCCCGGCGATCTCGAAGACCGCCTGCAGGAACGGCAGGCCCTCCTGCGCCAAGCGGAGGCGACCTACCGCAGGAGGCAGGATGATTTCGAGCGACAAAGCCAGCTGTTTCAGGCCGGCGTGATCAGCGCCGATGCCTTCAGTGAGGTGGAGAACCAGATGCTCGGCAACCAGGCCGCTGCGATTGCGGCCCGTGAACGCATCGAGCAACTCGAGCACGAACAAAGCGAACAGAAGATCCGTGCGCCCTTTGCCGGCACCATCACGGCGCGTTATGCCGAACCGGGCGCTTTCGTCACTCCGACCACCACGGCGTCTGCAACGGCTGGAGCCACCAGCTCTTCGATCGTGGAACTCTCCAGCGGTTTGGAGGTATCGGCTCGGGTGCCCGAAAGCGACATCGGGCGCATCGCCATTGGGCAACCCGCCAGCATCCGAGTGGATGCTTACCCCGATGAACGCTTTGACGCTCGCGTCAGTGAAATTGCCCCGAGAGCCGTTAAACAGGACAACGTCACCTCCTTTGAAGTGAAGCTGGAGCTGATCGAGCCACCGCAGAAGCTGTTGATCGGAATGACCGCCGACATCAACTTCCAGACCGGCCGCAGCAAGCCCCGAACCCTGGTCCCCACAGTCGCGATCGTGACCGAGGACGGTCAACCCGGCGTGTTGTTGGTCGACAGCCAGCAGAAGCCCCTCTTCCAGCCCGTGGAACTGGGCAACAGCAGCGGTGATCAGACTGCGATCCTGAAGGGTCTTGAAGCGGGAACGCGCGTGTTCATCGACCTGCCCCCCTGGGCCGATAGCCGCGACTGACCCCGACGCTTTACGCCCCATCTCCATGCCCGAGGCTGCCTCCAAACCTCTGCTGCTGCTGATCGATGGCCATTCATTGGCCTTCCGCAGTTTCTATGCCTTCAGCAAAGGGGGAGAAGGCGGGCTGGCCACCAAGGATGGGCGGCCAACCAGCGTGACCTACGGCTTCCTCAAAGCACTGCTCGACAACGGGAAAAGCCTGAAGCCGCAGGGGGTTGCAATCGCTTTCGACACCGCCGAACCCACCTTTCGCCACAAGGCGGATGCCAACTACAAGGCGCACAGGGATGTGGCCCCGGAGGTGTTCTTTCAGGACCTTGAACAACTCCAGCAGATCCTTCGTTCGCAGCTCAACCTCCCCCTGTGCATGGCACCGGGCTTTGAGGCTGACGACGTGCTGGGCACCCTGGCCAACCGTGCTGCCAATGAGGGCTGGGGGGTGCGAATCCTCTCCGGGGACCGCGATCTGTTTCAGCTGGTTGATGACAGCCGCGACATTGCGGTGCTCTACATGGGCGGAGGGCCCTATGCCAGAAATAGCGGCCCGACGCTGATCCGTGAGGAGGGCGTGCTGGGAAAACTCGGCGTGATGCCCGACAAGGTGGTGGATCTGAAAGCCCTCACAGGAGACAGCTCGGACAACATCCCCGGCGTTCGTGGGGTGGGCCCAAAAACGGCTATCAACCTGTTGAAGGAAAACATCGATCTTGATGCCGTTTACGCCACTCTTTTGACTGTGGAGGCGGAAGGCCCCAAGGCCAGCCGTGGAGCCATCAAAGGAGCGCTCAAAGGGAAGCTGCGCAGCGATCGCGACAACGCCTATCTCTCCCGCAAACTGGCCGAAATCCTGGTGGACATCCCTCTTCCGGAGGAACCGTCGCTACCGCTGACGCGTGTTGATTCCGATGGTCTCAGTGCCTGCCTTGAAGACCTGGAACTGAACAGCCTGCTGCGTCAGGTCGGTGGATTTGTCGCAGCCTTTTCAGCCGGGGGATATGCAGCGAACGTTGAAACAAAACCTGTTCCAACGTCCACAACGACCTCCTCTGATGCATCACCCTCGGCCAAAGAACCAGAGCCAACCCTTCCAAAGCTCAAGCCGCAACTGATCCAGGACGAGGCCGCCCTGGGCGCTCTGGTGGAGCGAGTGATGGACTGCCGAGACATTGGGGCACCGGTGGCCCTTGACACCGAAACCACAGATCTCAACCCGTTCAAGGCTGAACTCGTGGGAATCGGACTCTGCTGGGGGGACGGCCTCAATGAGCTGTCTTATATCCCACTGGGACACAAAGGCAGTGACGACAGCAGCCCAGAGCAGTTGCCGTTGGAGACGGTGCTCACCGCTCTCGCCCCGTGGCTGGCCAGTCGCGATCACCCCAAAACGCTTCAGAACGCCAAATACGACCGCTTGATCCTGCTGCGTCATGGCGTAGCCCTGGAGGGCGTTGTGATCGACACGCTGCTGGCGGATTACCTGCGGGATGCCGCCGCGAAGCATGGTCTGGAGCTGATGGCGGAGCGGGAATTCGGCTTCCAGCCCACCTCTTTCACGGAGTTGGTGGGTAAAAAACAAACCTTCGCCGATGTACCGCTGGAGCCCGCCAGCCTCTACTGCGGAATGGACGTGCACGTGACCCGAAGGCTGGCCGTGCTGCTGCGCAGTCAATTGGAGGCGATGGGTCCACAGCTGCTGCCGCTGCTCCAACAGGTGGAGCAGCCACTGGAACCAGTGCTGGCCCAAATGGAAGCCACTGGCATCCGCATCGACGTGCCCTACTTACAGGGTCTCGCAGAGGAAATGGGATCCACGCTGCAACGGCTGGAATTGGAAGCCAAAGAAGCCGCCGGTGTGGAGTTCAACCTGGCCTCGCCCAAACAACTGGGGGAACTGCTGTTCGACACCCTGGGGCTGGATCGCAAAAAATCCCGCCGCACCAAAACCGGCTTCAGCACCGACGCCACCGTGCTGGAGAAACTCGGCAACGATCATCCCGTGGTGCCATTGGTGCTGGAGCACCGGGTGCTCAGCAAGCTCAAAAGCACCTACGTGGATGCCCTGCCCCAACTGGTGGAAGCTGAAACAGGGCGGGTCCACACCGATTTCAACCAGGCGGTTACGGCAACGGGCCGGCTGAGCAGCAGCAACCCCAACCTGCAGAACATCCCGGTACGAACCGAATACAGCCGGCGAATCCGCAAGGCCTTCCTGCCTCACGACGGCTGGACCCTGCTCAGCGCTGACTATTCCCAGATCGAGCTGCGCATCCTCACCCACCTCTCGGGCGAAGAGGTTCTGCAGGAGGCGTATCGCAGTGGCGATGACGTGCACGCGCTCACGGCACGGCTGTTGCTGGATAAAGAGGACGTCAGCCCGGATGAACGTCGCCTGGGCAAAACGATCAACTTCGGGGTGATCTACGGCATGGGTGCCCAACGCTTCGCCAGGGAAACCGGTGTGAGCCAGGCAGACGCCAAGGAGTTTCTGGCCAAATATAAACAGCGCTACCCAAAGGTGTTCGCCTTTCTTGAACTGCAGGAACGGCTCGCCCTCAGCCGCGGCTACGTGGAAACCATTCTCGGGCGGCGGCGGCCGTTCCATTTCGACCGCAACGGGCTGGGCCGACTGCTGGGCAAGGACCCTCTGGAGATCGACCTGGATGTGGCCCGCCGCGGCGGTATGGAGGCGCAGCAACTGCGAGCTGCTGCCAATGCACCGATCCAAGGCTCCAGTGCCGACATCATCAAGGTGGCCATGGTGCAGCTGCAGGCGGCACTGCTGAGCAAGGGCCTGCCTGCCCAGCTGCTGCTGCAGGTGCACGATGAACTGGTGCTGGAAGTCGCACCGGATTCCCTAGAGGCCACGAAGAAGTTGGTCGTGGAAACGATGGAAAACGCCGTCAAACTAAGTGTTCCCCTCGTTGCGGAAACAGGAACAGGCTCAAACTGGATGGAAGCCAAATAATTTCAGCAATAAAATGCCATTAGAAATAGAATTCCAAATCGACGATGCTTTCAAACCAAACCGGAAAGTGAGAGAAAGAAAAAAATACCTAGAAGCCATATAGCCCTTAAAAAGACCACGCAATCGCTGGCGATCCACAAGACCATCGACCCACACTGGAACCGCCGAGAAGCAGCAAGGGCCAACAGATCGGTAACAACACTGGGAAACCGAGCGATTCAAGAGCGTTAAAGTCAAGGGCTGGCCGTAACCTCCTTGGAGAGCCTGATCAGACCTTTGCCACTGCGCCTCACGAACAGCCTGAGCAATCGCACCGAAGACTTCGAACCGCTTGAGGCAGGCAAGGCAACGATCTATTGCTGTGGGGTCACGGTTTATGACCTTTGCCATCTCGGCCATGCGCGGAGTTACATCAACTGGGACGTCTTGAGGCGTTATCTCATCTGGCGCAATTACGACGTCACTTTTGTGCAGAACTACACAGATATTGACGACAAAATACTAAACAAGGCCAACGCCGAGGGATCAACAATGGAAGAGGTCAGCGAAACAAATATCAAAGCCTTTGAAATAGACATGGCGCGCTTACACATTCTTCCCGCAGACAAAATGCCGCGGGCAACATGCTGCATACCAGGCATCCAAACTCTTATTGGCGAACTTGAAACCAAGGGGGCAGCTTATAGCTCCAAAGGTGATGTGTATTTCGATATATCGAAAGCAAAGAATTATGGCCAGCTGAGCGGAAGAGACCCTAACGAGCAACAACAGGGTGCCAGCGGCCGTACCAAGGGAGAAGAAGAAGAACGCAAGCGACATCCCTTCGATTTCGCTCTCTGGAAAAAAACCAACGATGGAGAACCAGGCTGGGAATCACCGTGGGGCCGAGGACGTCCCGGTTGGCACATCGAATGCTCAGCCATGGTTCGCGAAGAATTTGGTAAAACAATTGATATCCATCTCGGAGGAGGAGATCTTGTCTTTCCGCATCACGAGAATGAAATTGCTCAGTCAGAAACAGCCAATGAAGCTCAGCTAGCCCGCGTATGGATGCACAACGGCATGGTCAATGTCGGCGGAACAAAAATGTCAAAGTCGCTCGGCAACTTCACAACAATCCGAGCCTTACTCGACAGCGGTGTTTCAGCGATGACTCTGAGGCTGTTTGTTCTCCAGGCGCACTACCGCAAGCCACTCGATTTCACAGCAGAAGCTTTGGAGGCGGCAAGCACCGGATGGAAAGGCCTCAATGCGGCCATCGGGCTAGGCGAACGCCATGGCGCAACCCTGGGTTGGGGGACCATCTCTCCCCTCTCAGACCGTGCTGCAAAACATCAAGGCAGCCCTAGCGGAGAGGAGCTGCAAAGGCTCGAACAGCGTTTCATCAGCGCCATGGACGACGACCTCAACAGCTCGGGGGCCCTGGCGGTGCTGTTTGATCTGGCCAAGCCACTCAGGGCTCTGGCCAACCGGCTCGATCGTGGCGATGGGGCAGAACTTCCGGCCGGAACGCTCGCCGAGCTTGCCGGCCGATGGGACCTGCTGCGCAACCTGGCCGCGGTGATCGGATTGCGCCAGGAGAGTGAAGCCTCAACGGCTGGAGTGGATGACGCAGCAATCGAGGCGGCGATCGAAGCGCGACGCGCGGCCAAGGCAGCCAAAAATTACGCTGAAGCCGATGGCATCCGTGATCACCTAACGGCCAAGGGGATCGAACTGATCGACAAGCCAGGCGGGGTGACCGAGTGGATTCGCCGCTGATCCAGGCAGACTTCAGTTCCAACCCATAACGATTCATGATCTGGTTGAAACGCCTCAATTTCGTCGAGACAGCCAAACTAGAGATGGAGCTGATGAAGGCGTTTGAAGTGGGCGAAGACCTCGACGCGAAATTGGAAGCCCAGGCTCAGCTGGCCGGCGGCGGCGACGCCGAGGAGGGCTGGAAACTTGAGGTTTGGCAAAAGATGCTCGTACGCATTCGAAAAATGCAGGAACTGATGAAGGACAAGCCCAACCCCAACGCCTAGTCGGCCATCAACCGTTCACCAGATCCACCAGGCTGATGACCAGTCCCGCTGCCACCACAGGCGGTGAGACCCAGCGCAGCATGACCAGTAGGAGCCGTTGCAGCGGTACCGGAGTTCCCGAACCCTGCAGATCATCCTGAAACCGGTTTGGAACTACCCAACCAAGAAGAAGTGCCAAAAGCAGGCCTCCCAGAATCAGCAGGAGGCCACCGAAAACGGAATCCATCCAACCCAGAACATCCAACGACGTGGCAGCGGGCAGACCCGCCACAAAAATCAGCGCGGTGGACACCCAGACCGCGCGGGATCTGCTCCAACCAAGCCGATCGATCAAACAGGCCACAGGCACCTCCATCAGTGACACCGCAGAGGTGATTGCTGCAATCAACGCCAGCCCGAAGAACAGAACAGCAACAAATTGACCTGCGGCACCCAGGGAGGACAGTCCCGTCGGCAGGGCAATGAAGATCGTTCCAAGGGTGGATCCGCTCACGACCTCCTGCAGGCCGAAGCTGATCACCACAGGGAAGGTGACCATTCCAGCAAGCACACCAACAGCGGTGTCCATTCCCACAACAGCCACGGCTTCACGGGGCAGATGGGCTTTTCGATCCAGATAAGCGGCGTAGGCGAGGATGCAACCGATCCCCGTGCCGATCGAAAAGAATGCCTGGGTGAAGGCGTTGCGGATCGTCGTGAGATTGGTCAGTTCAGCGCTGTCCCATCGCAGCAGAAATGTGCGGTATCCCTCGACCGCACCCTCGAGCCCCGAAGCCCAGACAGCTAACCCAATCAAAAGCACAAACAACAGCGGAAGTCCCCAGCGCGACAGGCGCTCGATACCACTGCGCACGCCGGCTGCCACCACCAGGGCCGTTGCCACAAGGCTCAGCAACTGCCCGATCAAGGCAGCTCTGCCTCCACTAAGGCCGGCAAAAAAGGCTTCCGCCTGTTCGATATCTGAGGGCAGCCCCCAGCTCAGGGTCTGCACCAGCGTGGCGCCGGTCCAGCCCATCAGAACGGCATAAAAAGCCAGGATTCCGCTGGCGGCCAGAACAAACAACCACCCCATCGGTTGCCAACGGCGGCCTGCTGCAGTCACCGGTGCCAGCAGGGGGCTGTTACCGGTGCTGCGCCCCAGCACCATCTCAGCCACCAACACCGGCAGGCACACCACCAGAACGATCAGCACATAGAGCAGCAGAAAAGCTCCACCTCCACCCTGGGAAGCGCGGTAAGCAAACCCCCAGAGATTGCCTAAACCGACGGCACTCCCTGCTGCTGCCAGCACAAAGCCCAAACCGGAACGCCACTGTTCCTTCGCCACCTGCTGATACCAAGCTGTTCAACAGCTTGCCAGCGCTTCGGGGGCCTGGTGGGAGACTGGACCGACTTGCAGGTTCTGCGTGAAATCCATCAGCGTGTTGGGTTCCACAGGCTCGATCGGCACCCAGACCCTGCAGATCGCTGAGGAATTCCCGGAGCAATTCCGAGTCGTATCTCTGACAGCCGGCCGCAACCTTGAGTTGCTGGTAACGCAGATTCAGCGCCATCGGCCCGAAGTGGTGGCCCTTGCCGATTCCGACCTGTTGCCGGAGCTGGAGCAACGGCTGACTGATGTCGGCATCAACGGTGCCAAAGCGCCGCAACTGGTGGGTGGACCCGACGGCTTGAACACAGCTGCGGCGTGGGACTCCGGCGATCTTGTCGTCACAGGAATTGTGGGCTGTGCAGGCCTACTTCCAACGTTGGCTGCGATCCGAGCGGGAAAGGATCTGGCCCTGGCCAACAAAGAAACTCTGATCGCCGCAGGGCCGGTGGTGCTGCCGGAATTGAAAAAGAGTGGCAGCAGACTGCTGCCGGCTGATTCCGAACACTCCGCCATCTTCCAGTGCCTGCAAGGCACCCCCTGGGCAGAAAACGCCCGATTGTCCACAGGCGTCCCCACGCCGGGCCTGCGTCGAATTCAGCTCACTGCCTCTGGGGGAGCCTTCCGCGACTGGGCAGCTGCGGATCTGGAAAAAGCGACCGTCAGCGATGCCACGCGCCATCCCAACTGGAGCATGGGCCGCAAAATCACCGTGGATTCCGCATCCCTGATGAACAAGGGGCTTGAGGTGATCGAAGCGCATTACCTCTTTGGGCTGGACTATGACCACATCGAAATCGTCATCCACCCCCAGAGCATCATTCATTCGATGATTGAGCTGGCTGATTCCTCCGTTCTGGCCCAACTGGGCTGGCCGGATATGAAGCTCCCGATTCTGTATTGCCTGAGCTGGCCGTCACGCCTGGAAACCCCTTGGCGACGCCTGGATCTGACTGAAGTGGGGCAGCTGAGCTTCCGCGCACCGGACCCAGCGAAATACCCCTGCATGAAGTTGGCTTATGATGCCGGCCGTGCCGGCGGAACAATGCCGGCAGTGATGAATGCAGCAAACGAGGAAGCAGTGGCGCAGTTCCTCGAAGAACGCATTCACTTCCTGGACATTCCCGTCGTGATCGAAGCAGCCTGTGAACAGCACAAGGCCGATCTAATGGCCCACCCCCAGCTGGACGATGTGCTCACTGTTGATCAATGGGCTCGGCAGTCCGTTCGCGAGCAAGTGAAGCGGGGAGCGCGGCGCATTCCAGCAGCCTCTTTGGCAGCGTGAGTGAATCGGCGATCGTGCAGCCCCAGATCAGCCATCATCTACTGCTTTGCGCCACCCCTACGAAAGTAAAATGTTGTGATCCGAGCACAGGAATTGCAAGCTGGAATGAACTCAAAAGAGTGATCCGTGAGCTAGGGCTTGAGAACACAAAGCGTCCTGAAGGAATTGTCTTAAGAAGCAAGGTTGACTGCCTCAGGGTATGCGAACGCGGACCAATTCTTGTTGTATGGCCAGACGGAATTTGGTATACAGAGGTTACCACCGACAAGATAGAGCCAATTGTTCAGCAACATATTGTTCAGCAACAACCGATTCAAAAGTGGATTCACAAAACAACTCCATTCAAAACTAATTCTCCCTTGGTCGAATAAAAAATCTCCAACCAGTCGAGACTGACGCACAAGCAATGTCAATCCAGATTCAATTTCGAACCTTCACCTGGCCATCAGGAGCACAACCATCTCAAGAGCCAAAAAAGCCGTATGGAAACGCAGCTTTTTTGCATGCCAATCGCTCATAAACCCAACACAAAGACTGCAAACACGCACGCCAGACGCCCCAACCCCCACGGGGCAGGTCGTAAATCGACTAGAGTGTTAAGCAAATCTAAAGCGCAGCTCCTTTCGCTTTTCCCCCAGGTCTCGATTGACATTGACAACTTCTCTTCGCCTGCCAAGAGCTGGCCTTAGAAACAGCCCCAAAACAGACCCATACCCCACCAAATTCGAACTACTCAGCGCCCTGCCCAAGGAACTCAGCAAGTTCAACCCCATAAAAGCCTGGGGAAGCTTGGCCATGTCCACAGGGCTTTCTCTGCTGGCTGTTGGATTGGGCACGCTCATCCCTCTCACTCCTGCAGCATCTCCCCTCTGGCTGCTTTATGGAGGGATCACCGGCACCATCGCGATGGGGTGCTGGGTCCTTGCCCATGAATGCGGCCATCACGCATTCCATCCCAATCGACGCATTGAGGGCGTGGTGGGCTTTGTCTTGCACAGCGCGCTGTTAGTGCCTTACTACAGCTGGGCCCACAGCCATGCAGTGCATCATGCCCATTGTAATCACCTGGAACAAGGAGAAACGCACGTACCGCCACGCGCCACTTCACCCCAGGGAAAAGTGACGGAACAGCTCAAAAGCAAACTCAATCCTGTTGTTTTTGGCCTGATTTCCCTTTTTAATCACCTGGTGATCGGCTGGCAGCTCTACCTTTTCCTTGGAGCCACTGGAGGAGAAGATTATGGCTCTCCCACATCTCACTTCTGGAACCAAAGTGCTGCTGAGAAAAGAAAGAGATCCTTGTTCCCCGCATCGTTCAAAAAAAGGATGATGCGTTCCAACTATGGCTTGATGGCAATGATCATGATTCTGATTGTTGCCTCCATTCAATTCTCATTAGTTCGCGTTCTCTGCCTCTACGGCCTGCCATATTTAGTGATAAATATGTGGCTTACGATCTACACATGGCTGCAACATACCGACAACAATATTCCCCACTTTTCAAACGAAACCTGGTCTTGGTCCAAGGGTGCTCTTCAAACTGTTGACCGTCCCTACGGACCTGTACTGAATTTTCTGCACCATGGCATTGGTTCAACTCATGTTTGCCATCACGTCAATGCATCAATTCCGCACTACAACGCCTGGCGTGGGACAGAGCTATTGAGAAAGCGCTTCCCCGAGCTTGTTCGATTCGACCCCACTCCAATCCATCGTGCACTTTGGCGCGTTGCAACAGATTGTGGCGGAGCCGTTTACCAAAACCAATCAGACAAAGCATTTTATTATCAAACTGTCAGTCATTAAATCTAAGCTTTAGAAGACTAAAAGCTTTGATCAAACCAATGACAAGCCAATCGATCTGACCAACATCCGCTGATAAGACTTTCACCGGTGCCATGGAAACCATTGTGTCCCCCACGCGCTGTAATCAATACCTTGAAAGGTAATAAACAATCATCAGATTCTTTTGTGGACAATTGATGACTTAATTGAATTGCTGTAGATGCAGGAACCCAAGGATCATCAAAGGCCTGAAGAATCAGTGTGGGCGGAAGTTGCCGAGATGCATCCAACAGGCGAGGCATTGGTGAAGCAAGTGCGTAGTAATCATCCACTGAGGCATATCCCCAGCGAGGTGCCGTCACTGCTGCATCAAAGGCCCGAATCGAGAGAGGTTGTTGCATCAACAGCTCCTGCTCCCGCTCACTGGCACCCCATGGATCTGCCAGGGTCTGACGGACGAGACGTTGAAGCAACCAGCGTTGATAGATGCGATTCCGAGGCCGCTCAATCGAGGCACTGCAAATCGCCAGATCCAGGGGGCTGCTGGCACAGAACAAGCGATCCAACACCCCTATTGATTCCAGGCAAGCGTTGAGCAGCATCGTTCCACCAAGGGAAAACCCTGCTCCATAAAGGGGCAGAGAGGATTCAGCGGAATCTGCCCCTGCCAGCTGAATCGCAAGCGCTCGAGCCATTTCCAGCACTGGCAGCAGGTCGCTGTTGCATGCAGCGGCGTAGGTACCACCCGCAAGCTGACGACCTGGATCAGCCCCACGCAGATTAAGGCGCAAAACGGCATAGCCAGCCCTCTGCAAACTCAGACCCATCCGGCGCACGCCTGACCTGCGACTGGATCCCCCCAAACCGTGAAGCAAAACCACCAAGGCCTTGGGCGGCGGGGATGAAGCTCCAACGGGTTCGAAAGGCCTGTCGAGATATGCCAGCAACTCACCGGCTTCAGCAGCTCCACTGGGGAGAGCCGGCACAGGAATGTGGATGGGCGTGCCTTGATCGAGCGGGAGATCCACAGGCCGCAAGGTGTCCCTCAGCGTCTGCAGGTCACCACCGATCCATGGCCATCTCTGCCGAAACAAGGAAGCCCCCAGCTGCTCACGCAACTGGGGATTGTCCACCCCGGGAGGGCTCACTTTTTCCCGAGCCCCAGATCCTTAAGTTCCACCAGCAGATCTCCAAGAACCTTCTTTGCATCCCCAAACAGCATCGAGGTGTTAACCAGTTCAAACAGGTCATTCTTGATGCCGGAATACCCAGCACTCATGCCGCGCTTCACCACAAAAACGGTGCGGGCCTCCTGCACATCCAACACGGGCATGCCGTATAGGGGGGAGTCGGGATCACTCTTGGCTTGGGGGTTGACCACGTCGTTCGCACCCAGAACGAGAACCACGTCCGCTGCTGGAAATTCGGGGTTGATCTGGTCCATCTCCTTGAGCTGCTCATAGGGAACATCCGCCTCAGCGAGCAGCACATTCATATGTCCAGGCATGCGTCCTGCCACGGGGTGAATGGCATAGGCCACATCGATACCTGCGCTCTCCAACACGCGGGTGACCTCCCGCAGGGTGTGTTGAGCCTGTGCCACCGCCAGGCCATAGCCGGGAACGATGACGACACGCTCAGCAGCTTCGAGGGTGAGGGCACACTCCTCAACACTACAGCTGGTGATGTTGGTGTACTCGCCGCCACCGCCGCCGGCAACTGAGCCGGCTCCGAGGGCTCCACCGAACAGCACAGACACCAGGGAGCGGTTCATGCCGTTACACATGACTTGGGTGAGGATCAAACCGGCAGCCCCGACCATGGCTCCAGCCACGATCAACAACTGACTTCCCACCACGAAGCCGGCAGCCGCTGCTGCAACACCGGAATAGCTGTTGAGCAGTGAAATCACCACAGGCATGTCTGCCCCCCCAATGGGAAGAGTGACCCCGATTCCCAGCAGGCTGGAGGAGACGATCAGAAGCCAGAGCCCTGTGCCCGAATCGGCGTTGCGAATCATCTCCACAGCGCCAACAAGCGCCGCAACCGCCAGTGCGATGTTGAAGACATGGCGCAGTTTGCTCTGCATCCACGGGGGAGTGGACAGCCACCCCTGCAGCTTGGCCATGGCCACAATCGAGCCGGTGAATGTGATCGAGCCCACGAACACCGAAACGACAATGGACACCAACGCCACGGGACCAGTGGCATCAAGGGCCGCCGGATACAGCGCAGCGGCGAGTGCCACCAGCAGGGACGACATGCCACCGCAACCGTTGAACAGAGCAACGGTTTCCGGCATCGAAGTCATCGGCACCCGCTGGGCCATGACCGCACCCAGAACACCACCGACGGCGGTGCCACCGATGATCCACGTCCAAGCCTGGGCATTGAACGAAGGTTCGCCGGCATAGCTGATCAGCAGACCAAGAACAGCCAAAGCCATGGCGATGGCTGCGACTTGGTTGGCACCACGCGCCGAACGCACCTTGGAAAGACCTTTGATACCAAGGGCCAGCAGCAGAACAGCAACGAGCTCGATTGAGTACTTAAGAAGGTCAGACATCAGCGGTTCTCCTTGCGGGCGGGCTTGCGGCTGAACATGGCCAGCATTCGATCGGTCACCAGGAAGCCACCGATCACGTTGAACAGGGCGAAGCCGAGAGATACCGAACCGAGCAGCAGCAGAGCGGTGTTATCTCCCGCCTTGATGATGGCGGTGAGAGCTGCAAGAACGGTGATGCCTGAGATGGCATTGGCTCCACTCATCAATGGGGTGTGAAGCGTGGGGGGCACTTTGCCGATCAGCTCAAACCCAAGAAGGCTGCCGAGCAGGAGGACCCAGAGAAATTCAACAAACATCAGTTGGCTCCAGGGGTGAGAACGTCGCAGCGGCGGATCGTGCCGTCCTGGGCGATGAGACAGCCGGCAATCAACTCATCATCGAGATCGAGGCTGAGGGAACTGTCCTTGAGAGTGGGTTCAAGCAACGCCACAAGATTCCGGGCATACAACGCACTGGCGTGATTGGGCACCGTGCAGGGCAGATCATTGCCACCAATGAGCTTCACGCCCTTCCTTTCAACGGTCTGGCCTGAAACGGTGCCGGCGCAGTTGCCACCTTGGGCCACGGCCAGATCGACCACAACCGCACCAGGCCGCATGCGATCCAGCATGTCTTCACTGATCAAGCGCGGAGCCTGACGACCAGGGACCTGGGCGGTGCAGATGGCCACATCTGCTTCGGCCAGCTGGTCGGACAACTGCTGACGCTGTGCGGCCAGAAAAGCATCGGAGGCCTGCTTGGCATACCCACCGGATTCCGCAGGCTTGTCGTCCATTTCGGGGGGTTCGATGAACCGTCCGCCGAGAGACTCCACCTGCTCCTTCACAGCAGGTCGAATATCGCTCACGTAAACCACGGCACCCAGTCGGCGTGCGGTGGCCACCGCCTGCAGACCGGCCACGCCGGCCCCGAGGATCACCACCCTTGCCGGTTGAACGGTTCCCGCCGCTGTCATCAGCATGGGGAAGTAGCGGTCCAGGGCGGCCGAAGCCAACAGCACGGATTTGTATCCAGCGATGTTGGCCTGCGACGAAAGAGCATCCGCAGACTGGGCTCGACTGATCCGGGGCAGGAGCTCCAGGGCCATGGCCGAAAGGCCGCTGCGCTTGAGATTTGCCGTAAGCCCTCCGTTGTCGTATGGAGCAAGCAGACCAACCACAAGGGCACCCTTGCGAAGACGTCCCAGGCTCACATCAGATGGACTCTGAACGCATAACAGTGCATCTGCGGCCGACCAAGCAGCTCCATCGCCGGGGTCGGCCAGTTCAGCTCCATTGGCTCCATACGAATCATCGAGGTAGCCGGAGGCTGAACCAGCCCCCCGCTCCACGGTCACATTGCAACCGAGGGAGACGAATTTTTTAACCGTGTCGGGCGTCGCTGCGACCCGTGTTTCACCCGGAGCTGTCTCAACCGGTATCAGAAGTCTGGGCAAGGCGTGCACATCCACCGACCCACGAAAGGTTACGGGGTCAACCTCTGAAATATCCGCATGTTTTCTGAAGAACCAACGGCGCTACCGGCAAGTCTGGCTAGGGGGAGAACATATTGATTGTTCCCCATGGGTCTCAGCGCAATCGAATGCCCGGATGGCGTTTGCCACAGTCATCACGGTGGGCATTCCGTGGACCGTCAGCACATGCAGACAACCCTGAATGAACATGGCAGGGACTGGTGCGAGCGTCTGGCGGAGCGGATCTACGAAATCTCCGTCGACAGCTTTTCCCAGAGCGTGATGCCAAGCCTGCATGCCTCGGGCTGGCAGCGCCGTCATCTGGACTGGGAATTCAAGCTGAACGAGCGTGAATCCGAACCCGACCGAACCCTGGTGGACGGAATCATCAACGCCACGGAGAGCTTCCTCCGCAGCAGCGAGGTTCATCGCCTGTTTATCCAGGAGCTTGTGCAGGGAACCTTCGCCGAGGCGGAGGAGGATGACCTGCGCAACCAGGCGGTCAAAACCCTGGTGGAAACTGAAATCGTGGCGATGCTGGCAGAACGGCGACAGGAGCTTCTCGATCGCCTTGCCGAACACCTGCTGGAACCCGCAAAAGGAGATTTTCAAGCAGCCCGCAGGGCCTCAGAAGACGCGCTTGAAGATGTGGAGCGCCTTGTGGTGAATCACGCCGAAGCGCTCTGAAGCAACCCTTCAAATGATTGGGAGCAGCTCCTGCTCCACACAACGGGCCTGCCGCCACCGTCCCCAGCGGCGCAGGAGGCGGGTCCGCAGAATCAATGGATCGATGTCGCACTCATCGTTCCAACAGAGGTCCAACCATCGACGCCAATAATCGAGCGTTTCGGATGATGGAGGGCGCTGGGCCATGGCTGACGCCCGGACGATGCCGGAACTAAGGCTGTTGGCCGGAAGCTAAAGATGCCAGTCGGGTTCGGAATGGTTAAAAAGACTCATCTTTCCCACAGCCGCTATCTCGTTATTCAGCTTTGATGTGGAGGA